>CAZBZA010000440.1:0-3276 GCA_964495865.1 uncultured Lentimicrobiaceae bacterium | reverse complement strand
GTTACTAGACTCCTCGCCAAATAACTAACTAAAAACGAACAACTAAATATATGAGCTAT
This sequence comes from uncultured Lentimicrobiaceae bacterium, assembly GCA_964495865.1. Taxonomy (GTDB): domain Bacteria; phylum Bacteroidota; class Bacteroidia; order Bacteroidales; family UBA4417; genus UBA4417. The sequence goes on along the minus strand of CAZBZA010000440.1, from coordinate 3,217 downwards.
GCATTTTGAATCAGGTGGCATATACCATATATATAATCAGGGCAACAACCGGCAAAAGATTTTTTTCAGCCGCAAAAACTACATGTATTTTGTTCAAAAGATAGAGTATTATGTTAAGCCTTATGGAAATATTCTTGCATGGTGTTTAATGCCTAATCATTTTCATTTGATGATGGAGGTTGAGAGTGTTGCGATCAGGGTGACCAGCGGGGTGAATAGTGAAGGGGTGACTTCGAGTCACCCCTTCACTAAAATCCACCCCGCCACTATGAAACTCCGGACGTTAAATGATAGCATTGGAATAATGCTGCGTTCCTATACAAGAGCCGTTAATATTCAGGAGAATCGAACCGGCAATTTATTTCGCGAAGAAACCAAAGCCATTAGCCTCAATGAGCTAAAAGGAGTTTCTTCCAACTGGTACACTTCATTCGGAATTGCTTTTATGAATGTTCAGATACCAGAACTTCAATATCCTCAGTCATGCTTCAATTATATTCATGCTAATCCAGTAAAAGCCGGCCTGGTTAAAAAGCCTGAAGACTGGGAATTTTCATCCTATGCTGATTTGAAGAGTTTGCGTGACGGAAATCTTGTAAGCAGAAAAAGAGTAATTGAACTGGCTTTGATTATATAACTATTGTGATAGAGAGGTTTTGAGTCTCCCCAAGCCTTGTAAGGGGAATTTTTCCAGATCTGATTTTGAGCAAATCCATTTTTTGTGATCACTTTCCGGTTGTTTTACCCTTTGGCAGTCCCCCGCCCCAGCGGTATTGCCAGAAAACGCCAACAACATTAAAATCAGTGCCTGTGCGTGTCGAAACACCGGAGCTGAAGGAAAATTTCAGCGAATGACGTATATTTAGCGGAAGAGCAAAAGTAAGTCCTAAACGTGTGTTTTTTTGCAGATCATCCCCTTCCACACCATCAAGCGTAGTATGTCCACCCCAATAATACGTTCCATCAGCTGCGGCCCAAATACCGTGCGCGAAGTTGTAATTAATATGTCCCTGTACTGAACCTATTGGAGCCTGCGAACGGGTTTTACCCCCGTAAAAATCATGGTTGGTAGTGTAAAATGCAGCGCCACCTGTTAGCTCCAGCATAAGGTGTCCAAAAGTTTTTGATATGCCCAGTTCCGGTTTAAAAGCAAAACGGTGAGTCCCGATATTTACAAGTTTCTCAGGGTCGTACTGGCCTGTAGGCACATATACCTGCAAACTTGCTCCTATTACCAGGTCCTGTTTATACTCTTTAAATCCTGAAATAGGAAGTGAAGGTGCTCCTATAAAATTCACCGACATGCGTAAGCGCGCATCAGCCAACCCGGAAACATCGCGAGAAACAGGTTGCCCCTGAAAATCGGCAGTACCCGAAAGCCATACAAAGGGTACTATCATGTCGAACTTGCCCGAGAGCCCGCCAATATTAAGGGAACGGGCATAGGCAAATACAGATCCATTGATTTTTATTTTTGCATTGTCGAGCGGAACAGCCGGGTCAAATAAAACCCCTCCCGACATGTGTGTATAGCCTGCTACTATAAAATTTACTCCTTTTGGAATATTTGTGTAGGCGCGAGGTTCGAGGTCCTGGGCGCAAACAGGCGAAATCCGGAGTAACAAAACTATTGTTCCTATTAGTTGTAGAAGTTTTGGTTTAAATCCGGGAGGCTTCATATCCTACTCGATTTTGTGAATATTTTCAGTGAGATAAATAAGGCCCAAGCCCCAAATTCCAAGATCCAAGCCCCAAGAGGGTAAAAACAAAATCATAGTTCTAAAAGTCTTAAAAGTCATGACCCTGGAATTTGAGTCTTGGAATTTGAGTCTTGGAATTTGGGACTTGGGACTTGAAATATAACCAGGCATTATGTTATTCTTTCTTTCCATTGCTTTGATCCGCTTTTTTCTGATCCCCTTGCATTAACATTTTACCTATCAGGAAAGCAATAATGATAGCCACATAAAGCTGACCGGAAATAGACAGGAGATAAGCCAGTGTCTGAGTTTCGGGTATACGTGGAGTAATATCACCATAACCAACAGTGGACATAGTAATATAACTGTAGTAAAGAAAATGTGCGAAAACAGGATGCTCAATGTAAGCGGGAAAGTTATAAGCATCAGGATAAACCTCGTAAAAGGCTGAACACAGGCTCGCTCCGATAATACCTACCAACAGGTAAATATTAATGGAAGTGATCAGCACATTTACATTAACTGTCTTGCTTTTAGAAATGAACCTGATAAGAAAAGTTACTATAAAAATAAAGAAGGCTGCAATAAAAGTAAGTTTTACAAGATCGGTATAAACGGAATCGTATCCTGCTGGCTTTAACCATATTAATACCATCATTGAAATTACAATAAACCTGAGCAGGACTTTTCTTGATTTTCTTACATCTGCCACAACCGTGCTTTGGATAAACAGGAAACTCAATGTTATCACAAAAATAAGTTCCGACAGCGGGCCACCACCGAAAAAAGCGGGTAATACCAAGGTCAGGAGAGTGGAAAGAAGAAGAACCAGAAAACGGTTCTTCTCCAACCAGGCAACGGATTTAGTATAATGTCGGTTATTCATAAGTTTTTAAAATCATATACAGCATCAAGTGGCTTCGAATTTAGTAAAAAAAGTTAAATCAGTTTAGTGTATGCTTTTAAATTGAGGGTCAAATTTTCTTTGAATTAAGCGTATTGTTCGCAAGTTCAGGATTAATGCTTGCCACGGCCTCATATTGTGTGAGGTGAACCTTGCCGGTAAGTTCATCCAGGAAATGCGAACGTTTCAATCGGTCCATAATCGGGCCTTTTACTTCTGAAAGGTGGAACTTGATCCCACCATCTTTGAGCCGAAGATTAATGGCTTCGAGGCTTTCAAGTGCCGAAATATCGATTGAGTTAACTGCAGGGCATTCGAGTATGACATGCTTTATTTCAGGATTTTCTGCGACAGACTTATTGATATATTCCTCAATAAAACGGGCGTTGGGGAAAAAGAGGCTTTCATCGATCCGCAGCGATAATATTGCAGGATCTGTAACAACGGTATGTCGTAGCTTGTTCCTGAAATGTGCCGTACCCGGGAGCTGGCCCACAACGGCAATGTGTGGCCGCGATGCGCTATAGAGGTACAATATGATTGAGAGAGCAACCCCTGCAATAAGCCCCGGTTCAATACCCTCTATCAAAGTGATAAGAATGGTGACTGCCAT
>CAZBZA010000439.1:0-3282 GCA_964495865.1 uncultured Lentimicrobiaceae bacterium | reverse complement strand
CTTTCGGGAGCAAATTTTGTGGTTTTGGTAACAGAACCTTCGGTTTCGGGCCTTCATGATCTGAAACGCGTTTACGAACTGGTTAAAAAATTCAAGATTAGAGCAGGCTGCATCATCAATAAAGCTGATGTTAATCCTGGCAAATGTGCCGAAATAGCGCAGTTTTTAGCAGAGAATGATATCGTTCATTTAACCGATTTGCCTTATGATGAAAACTTCACAAGGGCAATGGTGCTGGGACAAACCATGGTGGAATACGATCATGGAAAACTAAAAGAGCTGCTGACGGAAAGTTGGGAGAATGTTAAGAAACTTAGTTCCGGCTGGTAGAGAATGGGACGGGGCTTTTAGGGGCTGGAAGTCCGGAGTCAGAAGACAGAAGTCGGAAGATGGAGTTGATTTTAAAATTTAACAGTAAAGATTGGGGAAAAATGAGACGAAAAAATGTAATTGGGTAAAAAGACCAACTTTCAAGTGAGAGAAGACGTTCTCAGAATAACTTCCGACATCTGACATCCGACATCCAACATTTGTCTCCCGACTTCCGACACTCAATTTTTTACCAACTAAATAAACACTAAAAAACATAAACATATGAAAATCGCATTTACATCCGAAGGAACAACCTGGGATTCATTAATTGACCCACGTTTCGGCAGAACAGAGAATATTGTTCTTTACAATGAAGAAAATGAAGAGTTCACAGTTTTTGACAACAGTGCAGTAAAAAATGATGCACACGGAGCAGGAACTGCCACCGCTCAAAAAATATTCGAGCTGCAACCCGATGTGCTTATTACCGGAAACGGTCCCGGCGAAAATGCGGCAAAAGCACTTAAGTATATCAAAATGAGGATATTTGCCGAAGCCAACAATTTGACTCTCAGGCAAGCATACAATAATTATTTAAATGGAAACCTGAAAGAAGTATAGCCGAAATGAATGCACATCATCACAACTCAGGAAATCGCCATGGCTTCGGGCAAGGCCGGCATGGAAAAAGCGAGGGCGGGTATTGCATCTGCACCCAATGTGGATATTCTGTAAATCATCAGCCTGGAGTTCCCTGTAAATCACTGTTTTGTCCCGATTGCAACATATCATTGGTGCGGAGCGAAATTCCCGGAATCACATCCGTTGGAAAGCAGGAAACTGTATCGGAAATAAGGCCTGAAGTTGCTGAACGCAAGATTTTATATCCAAAAGTTGTAGCAGAAAAGTGCACAGCTTGTGGCGCATGTATCGAAGTATGCCCGACTGATACCATCGTAATGGTAAATGGTAAGGCCTTTGTTGAAATTGAGAACTGCAGGAGTTGTAAGAAGTGCATGATAGTTTGTTCTGAAAATGCTTTTATACTTGAATAAATAACAAAATGGAAAATTTGATTTTTGGACCTGTTCCATCGCGCCGGCTTGGTCGTAGCATTGGAGTTAACAACATCCCCTATAAGGTTTGTACATATTCCTGCGCCTACTGCCAGGTTGGGAAGGCAAATAAAATGCAAGTCGAGCGGCAGGAATTTTATAGTCCTGATGTTATGGTGGAACAGTTGGAACAGAAATTAGATGGTTTGGGCGCACTTGATTTCCCTGATTATATTACCATTGTTCCTGATGGCGAACCTACACTGGATATTCACCTGGGTGAACTTATCCAGAAGATCAGAGCTTTCGGTATTCCGGTTGCGGTTATTACAAACAGCTCACTCCTGCATCGCAACGATCTTAGGGATGAACTGATGCTTGCTGACTACGTTTCGGTTAAGGTTGATACGGTTAACCAGGCTTCTTGGAAAAAAATTAACAAGCCTCACAAAGGATTAACCCTCAGTTTGATACTTGCAGGAATCAACGATTTTTCAAAGAAGTTCAATGGAATATTGGTTACCGAATCCATGCTGTTAAAGGATATAAATGATTCGTACGACGAACTGGAATCAACTGCACAGTTTCTGAAAGAGATCAATCCCGACACAGCCTACATTGCAATTCCCACCCGCCCGCCGGCATTTGAAGGTACTTTCCCGGCTGACGAAACAGCGGTAACCCTGGCTTACGAAATCTTTACTCATCATAAGTTATCCGCCGAACTGCTCACCGGCTACGAAGGCAATGCTTTTGCTTCGTCAGGCAATTTTGCTGATGATATATTGAGTATTACCGCCGTTCATCCCATGCGTAAAGATGCCGTAAAGTTATTAATGGCTAAGTCAAACGCTGCCGAGGAAAACCTTAATCTGTTAATCAGCAGTGGATTGCTCGAAAAAATCACGTACAACAAGCAAGACTATTTTTTAAGGAAGTTCGGAAATCGTTCAAAGAAGTAAGAAAATATAACTGAAAAAATAATGAAGGGTTACATACATCTCTACACTGGCAGTGGTAAAGGTAAAACTACAGCAGCACTTGGTCTGGCACTCAGAGCTGTCGGAGCCGGTAAAAAGGTTTTTATTGCACAATTTGTAAAAGGAATGCATTATGCTGAGTTGGATGCGCTAAAACGTTTCCCGGAAATAGCGTTAAAACAATACGGTTTAGATTGCTTTATTGTGAATAAACCAACACAAAATGATATTGATGCCGCGCAAAAAGGTCTGACGGATGTGTCAGAAATAATTGTTAAGAATAAGTACGGAATGGTGATCCTCGATGAGATTTGTATAGCCCTGCATTACCATCTTATTAAAATTGAACAGGTTATAGCAGTATTAAAAAGCAAGCCTGTCGAAACTGAAATTATTTTAACCGGTCGCTACGCCTCACCCGAATTGTATGCGATTGCCGACCTGGTAACCGAAATGACTGAAATTAAACATTACTTCAACATAGGAATTAAAGCCCGGAAGGGAATTGAATTTTAACTTAATACTATACTAATGAACACAAATGACAAAGGTTTTAACACCAAATTAATTCATGCAGGAGCATTTGACGACGAATTCGGAAGTGCCACAGTTCCAATTTATCAATCCTCCACTTTCAGATTCAAGACTGCACAGGAAGGTGCTGATTGCTTCTCAGGAAAAAGCGACGGCTACATCTATACCCGTATTGGAAATCCTACCATCAATGCCCTGGAGAAAAATATTGCAGCGCTTGAGAATGGCTATAATGGCATAGCTACAAGTTCAGGAATGGGCGCCATCAGCAGCGTTTATATGGCATTGCTTGGCGCAGGAAGCCATATTGTAAGTTCCGATGCAGTTTATGGTCCTGCACGGGGAGTGCTGGAACAGGATTTTGCGCGTTTTGGGGTTGAAGCCACTTTTGTAAATACTTC
>CAZBZA010000438.1:0-3290 GCA_964495865.1 uncultured Lentimicrobiaceae bacterium | reverse complement strand
CTTATGCTAAAAATTTTCTCATCGGAACAAGTCAGGAGAGCTGATCGTTATACCATCCTTAACGAACCTGTAAGCTCCTCAGACCTTATGGAGCGTGCCGGCAGCGCTTGTGTTACCTGGCTCAATAATTACCAGGATCTCAAAAAAAATACTGTACTCATCTTCTGTGGTCCCGGCAATAATGGCGGCGATGGATTGGTTATCGCCCGATTGCTGCATGAGCAACACATAAATGTTAAAGCATTTATCCCGGATGATACTAGCACAAAATCAGAAGATTTTGCTGCTAACCTTCAAAAAGCAGCTAGCTGCGGAGTCCAGCTGTATCCTCTCGATTCAATGGATACTATCAGTCAGGGTAGTGACACTCTGATTATAGATGCACTCTTTGGTTCAGGCTTATCGAAACCATTGGAAGGAAAATATAAAGAGCTGGTAGAAATGATTAACAAAAGCAATACCTTAACCATTGCCATTGATATCCCTACCGGACTTTATGCCGATAAACCTGTTGATTTAAACAGGGATTCCTGCATTAAAGCAGATTATACCCTCAGTTTCCAATTCCCTAAACTGTCATTTCTGTTTCCCGAAAATGAATTAATATGCGGCGACTGGCATATACTACCTATTGGGCTCCACCCCGATTTTATACTGAGCGAACCGTGTAAAAACCATTTCACTGAATTTGAAGACTATAAATCAATACTGAAACCACGCGCCCGGTTTTCGCATAAAGGAACATTTGGGCATGCTTTAGTTATTGGTGGCAGCAAAGGCAAAACTGGTGCACCGGTATTAATGAGCCGGGCGTGTTTGCGTTCGGGTGCCGGATTGGTTACAGCTCATTTACCGGGCATTGGTTACCAGGTTATACAAACCGCAGTGCCCGAAGTTATGGTTTCGGTGGATGAGGATCATGACATTTGTACTCATTTACCTGCACTTGATGCTTTTTCGGCCATCGCCGCCGGTCCGGGGATGGGTACCGGACAGGAAACCACCAAAATGCTGAAACATCTTATACAGGAAGCGAGGGTGCCATTGCTTCTCGACGCTGATGCACTTAATATTTTAGCCAATAACCCCACCTGGAAGGCATTTTTACCTAAAGGCACTGTGCTTACACCCCATCCGGGCGAATTCGGAAGATTGGCAGGAAAAACGTCCAATAGTTTCGATCGCCTCGAATTACTCCGGGAGATGAGTATAAAATATAGTCTTAATATCGTACTAAAAGGAGCCTATACTGTTGTTTGTTCGCCTTTAGGAAATTGCTATTTCAATCCGACCGGCAACCCGGGAATGGCTACCGGTGGCAGCGGTGATGCACTTACCGGACTTATTGCGGGGCTACTGGCACAAGGTTATAATGCAACCGAAGCATGCCTACTGGGAGTTTTCCTCCATGGAAGAGCAGGTGATATTGCAGCTCAGCACCTGGGTTACGAAGCGCTTGCGGCCGGCGATATTATCGAAAATTTCGGTAATGCTTTCAAGGAGTTGTATTAAGCCAACTCTCTTTCAAAACCCTGTGAGCAAATTGTTCAAAATCAGGATGCGAAAAAATAACTCATATCAAAGAAAAATACTAATTTTGCACCCGTTTTCAGGCAAATGGTAATTAATTGATATGAAAAGACTTGGATTACTTGTACTTACAATTTTGGTTCTTTCGAACCTGCAGAGCTATGCAGAGAAAAGCGTTGAAGGACATAAAATTGATTTTTCGCTTGATATTTATTCCAGGCATCTTTGGCGCGGGTTTGTTAACGGTAATTCGGTGAGTGTGCAGCCTGCACTGGAATACAGCTATTCAGGATTTTCGACAGGTGCATGGGCTGCGGCAAGTATTGATGGAAGTTATTACGAATTCGATCTTTATACTTCATACACAGCCGGGAGTTTTAAAGTGACGTTATACGATTATTTTTGCCCTGTTAAACCCCTGAGCGACAATGAGTTTTTCGAAATTGAACAAGGAAAAACGAGGCATACCTTTGACCTGAATATTGAATATTCGCAACCCGAAAAACATCCTTTCGCCCTGCTGGCTGCCACAATGATTTATGGTGACGATCTGAATCCCGATAATGGGGAAAATCATTTTTCCACCTATATTGAACCTTCGTACAACACTACTTTTTATACCGTTGATATGCAGGTTTTTGCAGGATTCACTCCTTTTAAAAGCTATTATGCTCCTTCAGCTTCATTTGTAAATACTGGAGTGGCTTTTGCCCGTAACTTCTCTATTACCAATAACTTTTCAATAGAAGCGAATATGAAACTCGCTTACAATCCTGACAGCAAAAAGGGATGGATCAGCTTAGGACTCAGCCTGTAATTCAAGCTATCCTAATCTTCAAAATATAATTCCCCTTTCCACACAAACTTTTTGCAACATTTCCCTTGTTGATACGCTGAGTATTCAACCGTGGTAAAACTAACTTCGGTACCATCAGAGTAATACACTTTTGGTAAGGACGACATCAGGAGGTTATGGTATTCAAAATAAACCGAATCCTTGTAAGTATATTGTATCCAGGCTCCCAGGTCTAATCCCGATTGGGGATTGGCAGCTATTTCTTTTTCATCGGCATCAATTCGCTCCTGAAGCCATGCCGGCAACGCTTCAGCAGTATCATTATCCTTAGCGCATGAGGCTAAAAGGGCTAAAAAGGTAAACATGACCAGATATTTTCGCATAATCGCTTTTATTTTAATCAGTTAACATTGATGAGGTATTGATCTTTTATACCTGATGTACTCAATCGCATTCGCAATTGACTCCAATTTTACCTTTACTTAAGTTTATCAGCATACAAGTGTATTCGATTGTATAACGAAATCAGGAAGCAAGTACCTTTAGCTTACCGGTTAATTTTTAGTCTGTCGGGGTTAACAGGTTTTTGTTTGCTCTCAATCATATAGAGGCTTCTGGAATCAAGAATGAGGTCGAGAGGTTTGGGTTCCGAAGCTTTTATTTCTTCCATAATCATATTGGTTTGGGCTTCGTTAACCGGGGGCGATTCGGAGTTCCTGGCCCTTTCCATCTGCTCAATTAGCGAGGTAACTTTCATCGAAAGATCAGCGTATTGAATGCGCAGATTTTCATATTCGTTAGCTACTACCTGGGTTTCGCCCAACGAAGTTTCGGTTTTACGATCGGCTTCCACAATTTTACCACGGTTAAAATAAGCGTTTAAACCTCCCGAAACAGCAGTAATACCGGCAATAATTATACAGGCGCTGATAAACCGTTTCATAAGCTGAGGTTTCCATGAGGG
>CAZBZA010000437.1:0-3296 GCA_964495865.1 uncultured Lentimicrobiaceae bacterium | reverse complement strand
TACTTTCTACATCATACATTCCACATCCAACATCCCACATTATACATCCCACATTTAACACTTCCCGACTACCATTGCGAAAATCCCTTTTCTTTCGAATAATCCCTTTTCAGTGGTTCGCCCATCAGTTTAATACGATAAATGATATCAGCGGATTGCTCCACTCCAGTTAGTACGCTCAGCGCATCCTCGAGCGTTACGCCTTTTGCAAAAACGCCGTGAGCCCTGACGATAACGGCTGAGTAGTTTTTAAGCATGGGTGCTACTTTTTCAGCTACTTCGTACGAACCAACAGGAATATCGCATTCAACAACCGGTATTTTCTTGTAAAGGAACATCCCCTCGCCATCAATGCAGGTTATTTCGTCCATGATCATTGACAAGGCCGTACATGCCGGTGCATGAGCATGAACGATAGCCATTGCATCGGTATTCTGATAAATATTGCGGTGAACATTCGATTCGGTACTGGCGATCATTCCACTGTGTGCGTCCTCCTCTTCAAGCGAAATTACAACCAGATCCTCTGGTTTCAGCCAACCCAGCATAGCCGAGCGACGCGTAATAATCACTTTACCACCGCTTTTCATCGAAAGATTTCCTGCATGGCTGCTGTTGTACTTCCTGTTGCTCAAATCTTTTCCTACCAGGTCGAAGCTGTTAAACGTTTCGATATCGATATTCATAATTTACAGATTTTAAAGATGGATTTTGAAGGTGAAAATCAGCTTGTGAGGTGCGTTCTTAATGTGCCGACAAACCAAGCTCCTTAAGTTTCTCCGCTTTAGGAATGCCTTGCTTATCCCATTTGCGGACTGCATAATAATCTCTCAGCATCAGTTCAAGGTTCACGGTGCGGTCTTTTGAAAGGCCTTCGGTAAATGGGATTGTAGTAAAGCGCTCAGGAAGACTATCTTCTGAATCAGTAAATCCTGCTCCAACATTAAAAAGGCGTTCGAGGTTATAGATGCGTTCACCGATTTTTAACAATGCGGAAATATTAAAATCAACACCTGTAATGGTTGATGTAAACCGCGCCCAGAAGTCGAAACCTACAGCATATCCGGCAAATTTACAGCAAACAAGACTATCTTCAACGGCACTCTGATGTTGCTTTAAAACAAGCAGATCCGCTTTGCCGGCAAGTGTAAAACGGGGTATGCGTTTGGGAGCCGAGAACACTTCCATGGCAGCCATATATCCCGTAAGGTGACAACCTCCGCGGTTGGACGTGGCATAACCCAAAGCATGCCCCATTGCTCCCCGGGGATCATATGCAGGCAATTCCAAACCTTTTACCTGCATCGACGACTGCGACGAACCGTATTTCTCGGAAAGGCGTTTTGAGCCTTCAGCCAGTTCATTGCCGATACCCTCGCGATAAGCTGTTTTAATTACCAGATCAGCTAATACATCTTCATTGCCAAAAGCTACATCAGGATAAGGGAACAGACCTTTTTCCTGCAATTCCATAGCACAGGAAATAGTTCCGCCCATCGAAATGGTATCAATTCCCAATTTGTTGCAGTGGTAATTAGCCTGCGCAATTTTTGCCAGGTTAAATATTTCGCAGTTAGCGCCCAATGCCCAAACCGACTCATATTCAGGGCCTTTCCCTTTCATGTCGCCCGAGTGCGTCAAACGCCCGCATTTAATTGAGCAGGCATAGCATGCTTCGGTTTTATCAAGTAACTCGTGGCGAATAGCCTCTCCACCAGTTTTATTTGCATCTTTATGCTGACCAGAAGTGAAATTGCGGATAGGCAACATTCCAAGTCCATTAATTACTTCGAGTGTTCCGGCAGTCCCAAAAAGTGGCAAACCAGCGCGTGTTATAGGTAATGCCTGTTGTTTATCGATAGCTGACTGAACATATTTCATCAACAGTTCTTTGTCGTGAACTTCAGTTTTATGTTTTCCATTTTTAACAACGATAGCTTTCAGCTTTTTCGAACCCATAACAGCTCCAACGCCCCCTCGTCCGAAAGCACGTTCGGCATTATTCATGATAGACGACATATAAACCAGGTTTTCGCCTGCCGGGCCTATCATCAGGGAATGACTTTTCCCTTCAATCTCCGTTATTTTTGCATAAGTCTCTTCGCTGTTGAGCCCCCAAAGCATGCCTGCATCTTTGATCTGAATATCATTATCCCCATCAATCAATAAATAAACAGGAGTGTCGGACGCACCTTCAATGATGAGGCCATCAATTCCGCAACGCTTGAAATTGAACCCGAACATACCACCGGTATTTGAATAAAAGATGGTTCCGGTAAGCGGTGACTTGGTTACCAACGACATACGGCCACTGGTCGAAACTGCGGTACCTGTCAAAGGTCCAATAGTGAACACCATTGCATTATCAGAGCTTAAAGGATCAACTTTGGGATGAACACGGTCAGTAAAAAGTTTTACACCTAATCCTCTCCCTCCTAAATAGTCGAGATACAACTGGTCACCGGTTTCAATTACTTTATGTTTCTTATCACCCAGATTAACCGAAATCACTTTGTTGAACAAACCCTTCATAATTTTTTTTCTTAATGATGAATCAGTTTCCAAAAATAGTTAATTATTGTATTCGTTCTGAAGAAAGAAATTGATTTTCCTGAACAAAATAAACGGTTAAAATAAGGAAAATAATCAAATACTATAAACCATAACAGAAAGCAAAAAAAGCATATTCATGCTGATTGGCAGGTTTAGTAATACCCGGGCACAAAAAAACCGGCACGTAGCCGGTTTCAGAATTTATTAAGTACTAAACTCTTAGTGTTTACTAAGGTATTCGGCAACACCTTCGGAAGTAGCTTTCATTCCTTCGTCGCCTTTATGCCAGTCGGCAGGGCAAACTTCGCCATTTTCTTCAAAAAACTGAAGGGCATCAACCATACGGATTGCTTCTTCAACACTGCGTCCTAGAGGTAAATCGTTAACCACCTGATGACGTACAACACCTTGTTTGTCAATCAGGAATAAACCACGATAAGCAACAGCTTCGCCATTGAATTCAACGTAATCTTCATCCTCATCATATTCCCATTCGCCGGCAAGTACATCATAGTTTTCGGAAATGGTTTTTGAAAGGTCCGAAACCAGCGGGAAAGTAACACCTTTGATTCCGCCGGCATTTTTTTCGGTATTGAGCCAAGCCCAGTGCGAAAATTTACTGTCGACCGAGCAGCCAACCACTTGTACATTGCGTTTTTCGAATTCAGCTATCTTTTCCTGAAACGCTATGATTTCGGTAGGACAAACGAAAGTGAAATCGAGTGGATAAAAGAAAAATACTA
>CAZBZA010000436.1:0-3296 GCA_964495865.1 uncultured Lentimicrobiaceae bacterium | reverse complement strand
CCGAAAAGCCTTACGAGTAGGAAATCCTAAATTTTAATACTATGAAAAGTAATTATTTTAAAATGTTGATGCTTGTATTTGTAATCAGTTTGTTTTCAAATACTCTTTTTGCCCAGGGAGCATATGTAAAAATTAATGCCGGCTATGGGTTTATTATGAGTTCTTCTGTTGCTCATAATTATTCGCAAACAACAACAAGTTCACCTTCATTTACATATTCAAACACCAACGAAGCAGTAAATCTTTCATTGGGAAAAGGTTTAAATTTTGGCGGAGCATTTGGATATATGTTTAATAAAAATATCGGAGCCGAATTAGGAATTTCTTATTTGTTAGGTGGCACGACCAAATTTGGGAATGAGTCAAACTATGCTCCAGGTCATTCCAATTATGAGCAAACGGTGCATTCGAATATGCTGCGTTTTATTCCTTCTCTTGTTATTGCTTCTGGTTTTGAAGGAATTAACCCGTATGCAAAATTTGGGTTGTTAATTGGTACTGGTTCTATCTTTTTTGATGGTGATCTAGATGCGGATGGAAATATAGCAGTTGAGAATTGGAAATATAATGGAGGATTTGCATTAGGACTCAATTCGGCAATAGGTGCTATTTTTACAATGAATGATAATATCTCAATCTTTGGTGAAATAGATATGGTGAATTTATCGTATGCGCCTACTAAAGGCGAATTGACTGAATCAACTCTTAATGGTGTTGACCAATTGCCAACTATGACAACAAGTGAAAAAGAAATAGAATTTGTCGATAGCTATACCTTCGAATCTGCAAATCCACCCTCCGATTCGGAACCATCAAAAGAAATTAAATTTAAGATGCCATATGGCAGTGTTGGGCTTAATGTTGGTTTGAAGATTAACTTTTGAGAAAAATAGAAATAAGCCATTTATTTTTGGACTTCATGTGGTCGGTATGGCCACGTGAAGTTCAATAAAAGCTCTAACCATGTCGGGTTTGGAAATATTATTATAACTTCGTTGCCTTTCAACGCCACAGCGGGTTTGTTTGCCAGTAAGGTGTCACATAATCAGCTTTTTTGGAATTCTTATAAACATCAAAGTCAAATTAGAATACATTTCAAATCTGATAACTTTTAACAATCTCCGATAATCAATAAAACACTTTTGACAGCTCTTTAATTGATAACAAAACTTAAAACAACACATGAAAAAATTACCGATTCTACTTTTATTTATGCTTGTTTCATCCTTTTCTTCTGCGCAATGGTCATGGCAAAATCCTTTACCGACAGGCAATCAATTTAATTCTGTTTGTTTTACTGATGCTAATACAGCTTATGCCGTTGGCGACTTTGGCGGTATATTTAAAACTCTGGATGGAGGAACAACCTGGTCTGCAATGGTGAGTGGTACTTCAGTGATTTTAAATTCGGTATTTTTTGTTAATGCTGATATGGGCTTTGCTGTTGGCTCAGCTGGTACAATTTTAAAAACGGTTAACGCTGGTTTGTCGTGGGAATATACTTTCGCAGGTAACAGCAGTCACCGGCTATTTTCAGTATATTTTGTTGATGAAAACACCGGATATGCTGCTGGTGGTGGCAACTGGGGTTCGGTACCCATTTACAAGACAATTAACGGTGGCGAAACCTGGATTGATATTTCGGACAATTCCCTACAATGGATATATTCAATTTACTTTACTGATGCCTCAAATGGTTATGCAACGGGGTATAACAGATTAATATACAAAACCACCGATGGCGGTGAAACCTGGAGTATGACAACCACCGGGGCTTATAATAAGGATTTATTCTCAATCTGCTTTACGGATGCTAATACCGGTTATGCTGTAGGCGGAGGTGATTCGAATTCGAGTTCCTGTATGTATAAAACTACAGATGCCGGCTTAACCTGGTTGCCGTTAATCAATGGAATAGATTTTACATTAAAATCAGTGTTCTTTATCAATGCTGATACCGGAATAACTGTTGGTAAACTTGGGCAAGTATATAAAACCACCAATGCGGGAGCATCATGGTCGGTTATAAGCAGCGGAACCAACAAAGAACTAAGGTCGGTTTTTATGTCAGGCGAAAGTAATGGTTGCGCTGTTGGTGCGAAAGGGACCATTTTGAAAATCGATAATGGACTAAATACTTGTACTTCGGCATCTAAAGGAATAAGAAACGATTTACGTTCAGTTTTCTTTGTTGATGACAGCTTAGGGTATGCCGCCGGAGGTGATGAGGTTTATGATGGAGCCATTTTGAAAACTACTGACGGAGGTGCAAACTGGAATGTGATACAGACTGATGCTTCCCGAATTACGAATTCTCTTTACTTTTTAAATAACAATACAGGTTTTGCAGTGGGTGAGTTTGGTTATGAGGATGGGTTTATCTCAAAAACATCAGATGGTGGTGCTACCTGGACTTCTGTATATACAAACACTACAGCTTTGCTTCGTTCAGTCTGTTTTTCCGATGCTAACACTGGATATGCGGTTGGTAACTACGGCAAGATTGTAAAAACAACTAATGGCGGTAATACCTGGAATACTATTGATTTTGGTTCGGTAAGGTATTTTTCCGTCAACTTTGTTACTGATAGCGCAGGATATATTGTTGGCGATAATGGAACAATATTAAAGACAATCGATGGCGGTACAAGCTGGTCATCTTTATCAAGCGGAACAACAAATAAAATATTGCGATCCGTTTTTTTTACTAACCAGCAAACAGGTTATGTGGTAGGTGATAATGGAAGTATATTAACAACAACTGATGGTGGTATTAACTGGATTTACCGTTCGAGTGGAACAACAGAAGAGCTGAATGCTGTCTTTTTTGCCGATGCCAATACCGGATATGCAACCGGCACTTACGGAACTGTTGTTAAAACCAATGATGGCGGAGTTACATGGGTTGCATTACCGGCCTGCACAAATTATGATTTTTTCTCTGTTTACTTTACCCGTGACAAAACCGGTTACATTGCTGGTGAAAATGGAACCATACTCAAATTAGGTAACGGAAATTTTACATCAATGGATCAATTCGAAACAGCAGAATCATTAATAAATATTTACCCTAACCCGACAACTGAAAAAATCACAATAGTAAATAAGGGGAGTGAGGCAGGCGAAACCAGGATAATCATTTATAATCTCAATGGACAGCAGCTATTTCATTCTGAATTCAGGAATCAGAAGTCAGTTGATATTGATGTTAGCAGGCTCGTTACCGGGATTTACCTGGTTAAAATACAAACAAAGGAGAGCATTGAAACTAAGAAGTTGGTAATCCAATAAAGTCT
>CAZBZA010000435.1:0-3297 GCA_964495865.1 uncultured Lentimicrobiaceae bacterium | reverse complement strand
GGGAATGTGCCTATCCATAAAATTCCTGGCTGTCTTATCCCAGTTTGTCAAAACTGCATTCCGTGAGTTGTTTAGCTCTGTGTTTAACTTGTTAAAGCTGTTCAGTTTGCTGTTATATTCATTTACTGCGGTATTGTATTGGGTTATGTCTTCTTTAGTTCTTTTTGATTGTGGTTTTGCATCAAATGATGCTTTGATTTTATTGAACTTTTCTTCCTGCATATAAAAATCAATAATAGTAGCCATTTTTGTTGAAGCCTCCTTTTGAAAAAAATCAAGCGCAGTATTGGCTGCACCAATCAACGACTTATCATAATTATACGCTTTTACTGATTTTAATTTTACCAGACCGTCAGCTGACATCGATATCAATGAATTTTTATTTTGTTCCATAGCACTGACATCTTTCTTGATCATTGCATCTAAAAGGTATGCCTCCTGCTTGTAACTTTTAAAAAAAATAAGGTACACTTCGTTATAATGATTTATTACTCCGCCCGATTTTTCAAGTTTTCGTGCAACTTTATCCTTGCTTTCAAGGAGGTTAATATTATTGGCGGTAGCAAATATCTGTTGTTGATCCATCAGCATCTCACTAGCCAAATCTAGCCTTTCACTTGCTAATTCCTGAGCCAGCAGGTAAGCCTCCATATTGTCATACGATTGTTCTGCAATCTCTTCCATATTCAGAATCTTCGAATAATCTTCATTTAATACAATATAATTTATTTGCAGAAATGCAATTACAGAATCCCGATATTGTGTGCTGCCTGCATATCCATCCATTTTACTCACACGGTCAATAGCCACTTTCGAAGTCCTTAAAAGTTCCTTCCTTTTAGTTTCGGCTTTTCGGGCGCTATTCCCATGAGCAACTTCACTTGTGTAATCCCACGAGTCAACCATTATCGCGTTCATTTCGCGGCCAATTCTCTCCATGTATATTACTGCTTTATTCTGTTGGGCTGAAACAGGAGTATTAAATCCAATTAATAGAATTAGGGCTGATGTGAGTGAATAGATAAGTTTTTTCATTTTACTGTTTAGTTAAATTGATAAGGTCTTTCATTTGTTGGTAAACTTCTTCAATATAAATATCGTCTTGTATTAATTTAAGCAATGTATCATTTATTTCTTTCTTATGGCTATCGGCTTGTAAAACAGCAGCATCGTAAGAAGATGGCACTACTTTAAAGTATTTGGTTTCTTTGGTGATAATCTGTTCGAAGCTGTTTTTAAAAGTAATATACTTCTGCTCACGATCCCTGAAACTTGCCAAATCGAGCTGTAAAATCATTTCTTCGTCAGGGATAGATTGTATTGAATCCGAAAGGCTCTTAATCTTAATAAAAATATTGTTTTTATCTACCCGTTCCTTGCTTTTTTGAGCAAGTTCTGCTAACGGAAGTGCAGGTAATGGTGTGTAATATATCTTCTTATCGACTCTGTCTGGATTTATTGCGTATGGTATGGTTGATTCTCTATAATTAAAACTTAGGTTTAGGTCAGGGAGTTCAATATCAGGACGAATCCCTATCTTCTGATGGCTTTCGCCATTTAGCCTGTAAAGTTTCTCGATGGAAATGTGCAGAAAGGCTTTCGTATCAGTCTCCAATGGATTGTTAGTAAATATGTTGGTTGTATCAAGAGGGAGAGTTACCTGTGCAACAGCTTTTCCAAATGTAGTACTGCCTGTTATCAATGCCCGGTTGTAATCCCTCAGGCCAGCTGTTACCAGTTCTGATGCTGATGCACTGAAACCGTTTACCATTACAATCAAAGGGCCACTGTATACTCTTCCTCTGTTCATGTCCTTCAGAAGAACAGGTTTCTGGTCCTTCATTTTGGATATAAACAGCGGGCCCTCATCGATAAATAAACCTGTTAATCCAATAGCTTCATGTAACGAACCGCCTCCATTGTTTCTGAGGTCTATAATAAGTCCTTCTATATTTTCCTTTTGGAGTTTTAATATTTCTATCGCTACATCATTAGCACATCCAAGTCCACTATGAGTAGAGAAATCAGTATAAAAGGCAGGAAGGGATATATACCCGATGTTTTTATCACCTTTCAGAATGTATCCTGTAATACTGTTTTCCTCTACATTAATTATTTCTTTAGATAATGCTACATTAATTATATTTCCGTTTGTTTTTTTTACCGTCAATACAATATCGTTATAAATGGAATTGCTTATGATATTATCAACCTCTTCCGCACTGGAATAAGTAAGATCCAGAGCTTCTCCTTTGGGCCACTTTACCTGAAGAAGTATGTCTCCTTTGTTTAACACGTTCGATTTCCAGGCAGGTCCTCCTGGTACCAGGTAATCAATTTCAACTTCACCGATTTTACTTTCAATTATTGAAAATCCAAAACTTTTTGCCTCCGTAGAAAGAGAAGCCTGAAATTTTGCTTTTCCGGAAGGAGAAAAATACATCGAATGTGGGTCATACCGGTTTGCAATTGTGTTTAGAAATACTCCGGTTAGATATTCTTCAATGCCGGAAGGATAATCAATAATACGCTGGTACATTCGCTTTTTTCTTACTCCAATCTTTTTTCTTGTTTCAGCTTCCTTCAGTTGTAAGTGTTGACTGTTAGTTAACAGATCTGCGTTGTTGAATTCTGTTGAAAAAAGAATATTCAGTGTTTCGTATTTGAGCCTCTTCAAAAGTCGTTTTTCAAGTTCAATATCATTTGATGCATAGTTGCTATGGTGTTCAGAGTTAAAGGTTATGCTGTCCTTCATGTTAAAATTAAAAGGATTTTGGAGAATACCTGTTATGAGTGAATCTGAAATATGGATTCTGTGGGTGTATATTTTCGTAGTAAGTTTTATAAATTTACAAACCGCATCTGCTGATGAAACTCCAAGCAATTGAGTTTTGTATTCTGACAGTGTAAAGATATCCGGATTCGTAAATATGCTGTTGTCGGGATCAAGTTCTCTAATAAAATCATTGAAAATTTGTTCGGAGGTTGTCTCATTAAGGTCAATAGGAGTGAGGTGATATTTGTTGAGTATGCTAATAACCAATGGTGCTTCAATACAACTATTACTCTTTTTCTGAGCATTTACACAAATTGTGAAACTCCAGAGCAGAACAAGTAAAGTTAGTTTTTGAGTCATCAGAATATTGTCAAAAAAAAGTTTGATAAATGTAAAATTAAGTATTGAATGAGGTCGAATTATGTTTTCATTATTTGAAGTAAAATTAATATAAATTCCGTGTGTTTACTTTTTTTGTGATATTAAAACATGAAGTAAAATATGTAGTTCCTCTCTAATTA
>CAZBZA010000434.1:0-3316 GCA_964495865.1 uncultured Lentimicrobiaceae bacterium | reverse complement strand
AATCAGTTAATTGTTTTTCCCATTTACAAATGAGTAAGATTTAATTAAAAAGTATTAAAATGAGATATATTAGTTTTTTGCTTTTCGCTTTGATCCTGATAGTGATCAATTCCTGTGAAAAAGATTGTGTAACTGAAACAAAAAATAAACCACCTGAAATATCAATTTTAGCACCGCGCGGAGATACCTTTTTTAAGGGCGATTCAGTTACTTTTTACTTTAATGTTAGTGATGAGGACGGTAAAATTGTGAAAGTTGAATATTTCATAGAAGGAAGACTCATACATACTGATGTAACTGAACCTTTTGATTATAAGTATTTCTGTGATAAGGTGGGAATGTATAACTATGCTTTAAGAACTTTTGATGATAAGGGCCTTTCAGCTGATGACAATAATAGTTTTTCAGTTACCGATTTATTTTATGTAACCCTCAGTTTATTCCCAAATTATTATTTTCCGGAGAACTCAGATATAATGTTAACCGCTGAATCTATTCCTTCCAGTGGCGGCACCCAGTTCGTCGAATTTTATATTGATGAAAATCTGGTAGGTATTGACTCAACATTTCCTTTTATTTTCATCTGGAAATCTATCCCGGCCGGACTTCACTCTGCTTATGCAAAAGCAGTTGATGGCGCAGGCAGGATTGGGCTATCTTCAAATATTCCATTTCAGGTTAATACCAATCAGTTACCAACTGTAAATTTTACCTCGCCCAAGCCAGATTCACCCGGGTTTGTACCTGGGCAGGATATAAGTTTCGCTTTGGATGCATATGATTCTTACGGGAAAATTGACAGTATTGAAGTTTTTGCCAATAACATTCTTATTGCTACTCTAACCGAAACATATAAATTTAATTGGTTGAATGTTCCCTCAGGCGAGTATGTGCTCTCTGCCAAAGCATATGATAACTCTGGTGCAGTTGGCGTAGCAGAACCGTTAACTGTTAGTGTACTTAAAGGGATAGGAGTTAACAGCGTTATCACTAAACTGGTAGCAACTGAAAAGGATAATCTTGTATTCGGTTTAGATATAAGTAATAACAAACTGCTCTTCATTGATCCCGAAAGTCAGTTAATAACATCCATAAGTCCTCCTTTGCCACAAGCTGTTGATATTGAATATTCAAAAGCTGATAAGAAATTGTATATTTTGTATAAGTACTCCGGCATAATAAGTGTATG
Organism: uncultured Lentimicrobiaceae bacterium; assembly: GCA_964495865.1. Classification (GTDB taxonomy): domain Bacteria; phylum Bacteroidota; class Bacteroidia; order Bacteroidales; family UBA4417; genus UBA4417. The sequence goes on along the minus strand of CAZBZA010000434.1, from coordinate 2,127 downwards.
GGATAATGTAACCCAATCATTTTCAATGATTGAGTTTTCCGGATTGGCTGACGGTATCGAAATTAAAGTTGATGAACTGAACAGAAGATTATATGTACTTGCCTCTTCAGGTATTTTTATTATTGACATGGACAACAGCACTGTCCTTCTGAACGATTATCCTGTTAATGGAAATACTATAGCCATTGATCCAGTTAACAGATCCTTATTTTCAACAACCGAAAACGGATGGAATATTCCACTTACCAGATACTCAATTACCAACGATCTGATTATGTTTATGCAAAGTATTCCGATACAGGGATATATGCCAGGTAAATTTGCAATAAATGTTTCTAAAGAATATATCGTACTTCCTCATTCAAATGACAGCTACTCATCCGACAACGAATTATTGGCATACAGTACTAAAAATTTGAGCAATATTGTGGGAGGATTTACAATTGCAGCTACTCCGGTTTACTCAGTTTTTAGTACCGGCGGAAATAAATTATTTGCTACCAGTACGGCTAAATACGGCAATAATTGCTCTGTATATGTTATGAATGCTGATACTTTTCTTGAAGAAAAAAGCCTGCCTTTCCCAAACTCAGGAGAATTCGCCCGAATGTGTACTAACAATTCAGAAACTAAGTTAATTGCCTTCAGTTATAATGAGAATTATGGATATAATGCGATTTACTTTATTGATTTGTAGGTTGTTTTTGTTACCTTAAAGGAACTATATCCTATCGGGTTTAATGCTATCAATCAACAAATGATTATTAATTGCATTCCTCAATCACAGTTTTCTTATTCTTGATTTTTACATCGCGGATCAGCCTGAGGAGCTCACGTATTTTGGTTCGTTTTACAGCCACATACGAGAAAAAGTCTTTCACCTCAATCAGCCCTATCTCTTCCTTTTTCAGGTTTCCTTTTTGAATTAAAAATCCGACAATATCTATTTTATTCAGCTTATCTTTTTTGCCTTTGCCAATGTACAAAGTTCCCCAGATGGGTTTTGACGGCAATACTCTTTCATCCGTTAACACAATCGTTTTAAGTTCATCTTTGATGTAAGAGGGAACAGATTCGTCCTCACTCAGTATCAGGTACGAATCACCTTCGGCATGCATGCGTGCCGTACGACCGTTTCTATGTATATATCCTTCTTCGTTGGGTGGCAAGTGGTAATGAATGATGTGTTTTACATCAGGAATATCGAGTCCACGTGAAGCCAGATCGGTACAAACCAGTATGTTGCAGCTTCCATTCCTGAATTTCCCCAGTACACGTTCTCTCACATGTTGCTCCAATCCGCCGTGGAAATATTCATTAACAACTAAACTGTCGGTAAGTGAATCGCTAACCCGTTTGGCAGCATCGCGGTGATTGCAGAAAACCAGTGTTGATTCACCACCCAGGTGGCACAAAAGTTGAAATAACGACGATAATTTGTCTTTATGTTCTGATTTAACAACATTACAACGAAGTCCTTCCGGAGCAGCTTTTTCACTTAGGTAATCAATTATATAAGGTTTTGTAATGCCTGTAAATTCAGGAATTTCAATAGCCCTGGTAGCCGAAGTCAGAATGCGCTTATTTATGGCTTGTAGGGTTTGGATTATTGCCGACATTTCCTGCTGAAAACCAAGTTCCAGCGATTTGTCAAACTCATCAAGTACAAGTGTATGAATGCTTTCGGTGCTGAAATTTCCGCGTGTAATATGATCAAGAATCCTTCCTGGAGTACCAATAAGCAATGCCGGTGGTTCGGTAAGGTTATTAAGCTCAATACTCATTTTATGCCCGCCGTAACAACAACTTACTTTAAATCCGGTATTCATCGATTTAAAAACCTGTTCGATCTGTAAGGCCAATTCGCGCGATGGCGTCAGAACCAGCACCTGAACACTGTTATTGTCTTTTTCAAGACTTTTCAGAACAGGCAAAAGAAAGGCCAGTGTTTTTCCTGAACCTGTCGGTGAAAGGAGTATAATGTCTTTTTTTTTGCTGATGGCTTCAACCGCTTCCACTTGCATGGGGTTAAGAGCTTCAATATTAAGAGCCTGAAGGATTTTATTTACCAATTTTTAGTTTTTAAGGGAACATTGCGAAGGTACGACAAAACCAGCTGTGAATGCC
>CAZBZA010000433.1:0-3327 GCA_964495865.1 uncultured Lentimicrobiaceae bacterium | reverse complement strand
GTATTCTTTAATTTGAAATATGAATAATGGATGCATTAATTTTAAACGCATCGCTGGCGCAGATTTGTAATGAAGAGTTTTCGAAACATTTTAAAACTATATTATTGAATATAAAAATTCAGGTTTGTATCAATAATTCAACCGTAATATTTTACGTTTTCAATTCACTTTTCACTCCTAATCAAAGGTTTCGAACACTTATGATTGCAAATCCGTACCATCGGGGTTTGACTTGGAGTCGCGCCCTGACAATATCACCGGTTCCCCTCCGCCCTGTTATGTGTTTTGCACAAAATCTGGAGATTGCTTATCCCACCCGACAAGTTGCAAATTTGCGCCAACGTGGGCTATATTCTTTATAGTGCATAGCGTCTGTGCATATAGCCTTTATTAATAGCTGGTTGTGTTTGCTTTTTGAATCTTATCATAATCGGTTAGAGCCAGTTTAATACAGGAAATTACCAAATCTGGTTCATCTGCCTGAACAAAATGGCTTGAATTTGAACAATAAAATAACTTTCCATATTTTAGGGGATATAAAAGTTCTAACCATCGTTTCATCTGGATGTTACTGTTAATTCGCCACATCTTTTCCCTGTCGTAAATTGTTGGTGGTTCCGAATTAGTAAATCTACCTGCCTTAATAAAATGTACCGGTACGTCAGGCAAAGGATTCCGGTCGCACTCTGCAAAATCTGTTTTGGTCAGTTGTCTAGATATCTTTACTTCTTCTACATAATACTTAGGCATTTCCGTATAGAGCTTTTCAATAAAATTCTTATACGGCTGCCCAAAAAGGGAATCAATCTGGTGCTGGGTAAGCCCGATTTCCAGGTAAGGCTGGTCGCCCATATCACCTTTTTTTGTGAAATCAATAGGATCAATAAAAATCAGGCCCGCAATTTCATTGGGATAGTATGAGGCAAAACTTCTGATATATGCTCCGCCAAAAGAATGTGACACTAATAAATAAGGCGGTTTTAGTCCTTTCTCCAATAGCATTTTTCTTAGATTAGTAACTATATGCTCAGTTGTTGGAGGCAGGCTGTCGTCCACGGACTCTCCAATCCTTGGACGGTTATATGCAAAAACAGCATTTGTTTTTGAAACTTCATCAATTATAGCTTTCCACCTGTCGTAGGAGTCGGCCATTCCATTTTCAAATACAATTACTGGTTTATTACTTTGATTATTCTTCAAACCGGCTGTATATACTTCAACCTTGTACCCATTTAAAGTAATAAAGTCTAAGCTGGCAAAAGCTTTATCTTTATTTGCTTTAACTATTTCAATCAGGGGTTTCCACCTGCTATCCGTGTACAACGATTTTAAATCAGGGTCCGACTTAATGTGCCCGTATTTGGTATAATTCATTAATGTTGCAATGTAATTTAAATGAAAGAATGCGCTATCCGCATTGTTTGCTAAAGCATAAGAACATGCGGCATTATACCGGTGGTTCATTGTTATTTTAGCATCGGGTGCATTAAAAGCATTAGAAAACGCAAGAGCAGAGTTCGTAAAATCTTTTACCTGGTACAGGGAGTCTGCTTTCCGGATAAGAGATTCAAATTTAAAATTAGTTTGCCCGAATAAAGACAAGGTGCAAATTAAAAGGCTTAAGCAAAAAGTCGTTGTTTTCATAAGATTGATTTAATGAATGATTTTTTTAACCCGAAGCGACTTATCTTTATTTTGAAATTTGAGTTCAAAATAACAAATTCACTGTATCCGGAAATTTACGCTTGACATAACACTCGCAAAAACTCAGTATTATTATGTTCAATCGCATTTCAAATGTTTACAAATGATGCATGTAATAATATCTCATGTCTGAAACACACCATTTTCGGGCAATAACCAGTTAGGTGTTTTTCATTTTGTCAGCACTACATACACTAATGGGAACCGGCCATCAATCCTCACAACTTTAATTTCCTTAAATCCATTATTTAGTAACATGATTTTGAATTCCCGGATGCTCCAGTTATTTATAATTTTAAATCCGCTGATAATTCCAGCTACAGTTGTAATTACCTTGCTTTTCCGATTTTCACCCACGCAAAATGTTGGAGCAATAAAAATCCCATCATCTTTCATTACCCTCATAACTTCGGCTAACGGCTTCTCCGGTTCATAAAGCAAGTGTAATAAATTGGATGCGATCACAACATCAAACGATTTATCAGGGAAAGCCAGATTATATGAATCCTGAACCTGGAAATCAATGTTTCTGATGTTTAAGTCTGCCTGCTTCTGAGCGGCGATCTTAATCATATCAGGAGAAATATCCGTTGCGACTATCGACGATACTTTTGAGAAAATAGCAAACGGAATTATTCCGGTGCCGGTTCCAATCTCAAGTACAGCCTGATTTGCATTTAATTCTGAATCCATATTCTCAAGAATGGATTTGTATGTTTTGCCAACAACATTCCGGATAAACGAATCGTAATGGGAAGCAAATTTATCCCAGAACTTTCTCTCGTTGCTTTGCCTGTTATTCATGTTGCGCTTAAATTAATAACGGAGCAAATGTTCAGAATTTTAAGTTAAACATTACTTGTCATTTGACAGGAAATTATTTGAGGGCAATTTCTTTTCTGATACGGCTTAATGATGTGTCAGTTATACCTAAAAAGGAGGCTATGTGTTTAATAGAAACATTCTGAATGATTTCCCTCCTGGTTTCTAATAACACCTCATACCTTTTTTCGGCTGTAAGGTTAATCATTGACAGTGTTCTCTCTTTTAGATCGATGAAACTGTTTACTAAAACAACCCGGGCAAACCCTCTGAATTCGGGACTGGCATGAAATAAATTCTGAAGATTGGCATAATTCCCTTTCCAGCCAAAACAATCTGTTAACGCCTGGATGTTTTCCCGGGATGGTGTTCTTTTAATATAGGAAGCAACTTCAAACACAATAGAGTTTCGTCCATAAAAATTAGTAGTAACTTCATTTCCTTCCGTGTCAAAGGTATAAGCTCTCATAAATCCTTTCTCAAGAAAAAAATAATCGTTGCATACCGATCCATTCTTTAACAAAAAATCGTTTTTATACAAAGAAACGGATTCAAAATTATCTGCAATCTCACTGGCTTTGTTGTCGCACATAGGCATTGCCAGCTTAATGAAACTGATCAAATTCTGTTTTTCTAACATAATTCAGACTTATTTATTCCGGAGAAAGGCTGAAAGTTACAAACAAATAGCGATCATTGTTATGTATTAATTAAAAGTTTGTGGTAACAATCGGAGTCAGATTAGTTGATATTCCAAATTGGGAGTTTAGTGCCACGATTTGAACTGTTTAGATTTAAATA
>CAZBZA010000432.1:0-3330 GCA_964495865.1 uncultured Lentimicrobiaceae bacterium | reverse complement strand
AATTGCCGAATTTCCGAATTTCCAAATTATCAAAAATTTAACTAACTCCGAACCTTCTCAAACGCCTGTTTCAAATCATCTATCAGATCTTCGGCACCTTCAATTCCACACGAAAGTCTTATCAATGAATCATTTATACCCGACTCCAGTCTTTTTTCGCGGGGAACTGATTTATGCGTCATTTGTGAAGGATGGCAAAGCAGACTTTTGACGCCACCCAGGCTTTCGGCCAATTTGAAATATTTTGTAGAAGTAACAAAAGCCAGAGCTGCTTCTTCGGTATCATGTTTCAGTGAGAAAGAAATCATACCGCCAAACAAGCCATTTTGCTGCACTTTGGCAATTTCATGGTTTTTATGTGACGGCAGCCCGGGATAATTAACATGATCCACATCCGGATGCGAATTAAGAAAATCGGCGACTTTTACAGCATTTTCACACTGACGCTCAACGCGAAGAGCAACCGTTTCGATGCCACGGATTACCAGCCAGCAATCGTGCGGGCCCAAAACTCCGCCGGATGAATTCTGTATAAATTTGAGCTCCTCGGCAAGCTTTTCATCTTTCACAATAACCAGTCCTGCAAGCAGATCGGAATGACCACCCAGGTATTTTGTACCGCTGTGCATCACATAATCGGCACCCAGTTCCAGCGGATTCTGGGCAACCGGTGTAGCAAAAGTATTGTCAATAACAACAAGAGCCCCGGCCTGGTGCGCCAGTTCGGCAATGCTTTTAATATCCGAAATTTTTAGTGTGGGATTGGTGGGAGATTCGAGCCAAACCAGTTTGGTATTTTTGTTGAGATAAGCAGCTATATTGGAAGCATCCGTAGTATCAACATAATGAATTTTAATGCCGAATTTCTGGTATACATGGGTAAAAAGACGGTAAGCACCGCCGTAAATATCGTCAACGGCAACAATTTCGTCGCCGGTTTTCAAGGTTTTAAGTATAGCATCAATAGCAGCCAAACCAGTTGCAAACGCAAATCCGGCAACACCACCTTCGAGCTGGGCTACTATTTTTTCGAGTGCGGCACGTGTTGGGTTATTGGTTCGGGCATAGTCGTAACCTTTGTTAACGCCGGGAGCTTCCTGAACGTAAGTTGCTGTTTGATAAATAGGTACAGAGATTGCCCCGGTTAATTCATCAACAGGGATAGAATGAATGATTTGGGTGATTTTGTTCATGGTATGTGATTTTTGTGGATTAACAAAAAAAGATCACTTACCTGAAAGGGCTACCGGAAAGAGCATAAAAAAAGCTCTCCCGATAAGTCAGAAGAGCTTTGAAGATATAGCGGTTACGATATCGCAAAACTGATTCCAATCTTATCTTTCCGCCATAAGCGGTTGGATGTGGCACCTTGTCCGGAAAAACTTGGACAGGTTGTCAAGGCTTCAAAGGTCCATTTCCCTCAGCCTTTCTTGATAAGTGATGGTAGTAAAAGAACTGCTGCAAAAATAAACAGATTTTAATTACAAACAGGATATGTCAAAAATATTTTTAAATACTTTCAAAAAAATAATTGCTAATGAACTGAGCTTTTAACATATTTTGTCACTGATTACAGAGGTTTAAGGCTGAACTAAAGCATCATTTTATTGTTGATACTTAACGAACACCAACATTTATGCAACGACTTACATTAATCATTTTTGCCATCCTGCTTGTTACGGGATGCAAAAGCAACACCATTAAAAACGAAATTCAAATGGATATACCTGCAAACGGAATTAAAACGGATACAGCTACTTTTGCTTCGGGCTGTTTCTGGTGTGTAGAAGCTGTTTTTCAGGAACTTAAAGGAGTTCTTTCTGTAACTTCGGGTTATACCGGTGGAAAAATTAAAAATCCGACTTACCGTGAAGTTACCTCAGGGCTCACCGGTCATGCCGAAGCATGTATGATTATTTTTGATCCTTCTGTAATTTCGTACGACGAATTACTCGAAGCATTCTGGGCCAGCCACGATCCAACAACTCTTAACAGGCAGGGAGCTGACCAGGGAACGCAATACCGCTCGGCTGTTTTTTATAATAATGAGACTCAGAAACAACTTGCCGAAGCTTACAAGGCAAAACTGAACTCCGAAAAAGTGTTCGACAAACCTATTGTTACTGAAATAAATCCGGCAGCTCCATTTTATATTGCTGAGGATTATCATCAGAATTATTTCAATCAAAATGGCGATGCGCCTTATTGTACATATGTAATTGTACCGAAATTGGAGAAATTCAGGAAAGTATTTAAGGATAAATTGAAATAAATACTTGGTTTTAAGGATGGAACAAAGCCGAAAGTGACCTGGAGTTTACATTTTCATTTATTGGAAGTTAAAAACAGTAACTTTTTGCGTTTACTTTCGTCAGATATTCATTAATCCTATATTTGTATTCATAAACCCAACAAAACAATGAACCAAAAACATTCCTTCATTCTAATTCTGGCAATTTCGCTATTTGCAACATCAGCTTTTGCCCAAAAAACACCTGATTTCAGTATCCGCATGGATAGCCTTCTTCAGGTGCTCGATAAAAACAACAAAGCATGGGCTTCTGTTACCATCAGGAAAAATGACAAAATTGTTTATACCAATGCAACTGGTTGGATTGATAAAAGTGCACTCGTTCCTTTTAGATCGACTCCTGAAACCCGTTACCGTATTGGTTCTATAAGCAAAATGTTTACAACAGTAATGATCTTACAACTGGTTGAAGAATATAAATTAAGCCTGGATACCCCGTTGTCGAAGTTTTTCAAGAAAATACCGAATGCCAAATTAATTACAATTGCTGATTTACTGAATCACCACAGCGGTTTGTATAATTTCACCAACGACTCCAGCTATATTAAATGGATGACCGAACCCCGCACCAGAACTCAGATGCGTGAATTGTTCGAAAGTCAAAAGCCTGCCTTTGCTCCTGGCGAAAAAGGAGAATACAGCAATACTAATTTCGTACTTCTCGGTTATATTATTGAAGATATTACCGGAAAATCATATGAGGAAAATCTTGCTGAAAGAATAACATCACGTATTCACCTGAAAAACACCAAATATGGAAGAAAAATCGAGAATCTTGATGCTCAATCTTTCGAATTTATTGATGGGAAATGGGTTATTCAGCCCGAAACAGATATGAGTATCCCTGGCGGAGCAGGTGCTTTGATTTCGACTACGCCTGATTTGACCGCATTTATTAATGCTCTTTTCAATGGCCAACTTATGAATGAAAGTTCGTTGAAAAGCATGACAACAATCAAAGATGGGTATGGTTTAGGAATTTTCAAAATTCCATTTTACGAAAGATCAGCATTCGGGCA
>CAZBZA010000431.1:0-3350 GCA_964495865.1 uncultured Lentimicrobiaceae bacterium | reverse complement strand
ATGAAAACTCAGTTTTGTTGAATATTTTCCTCTCCAAATACATAATAAACACTAAGCAGATGCAGAAAGAAATATAAATCAGCTGTGGAAATTACTTTCTTTATTCCTGAATAAAAGCCGGTATCAGAAATGAAAACACGGAACCTTTGCCGGGTGTACTTTCGGCGTAAATTTTCCCGCCATGCCGTTCAACCATTTCGCGCGATAGCAATAAGCCCAGGCCTGTACCCTGTTCTTTTTCAGTCCCGGGATTGCTTACCGGTTTATTTTGGGTAAACAATTGGCTACAAAATTCACTATCCATGCCAATACCAGTATCGGCAACCGAAATTTTATAAAAATCCTTGCCCGATTCAGTATCCGTTTCCATTTTAGTTGCATAAATATTAATTTCCCCTCCGATAGGCGTGAATTTTATAGCATTCATAACCAGGTTATTGAGGATAGTATTCAGCATATTTTTATCCGAAGAAAGTATCACATAGGATTCGACCATGTTGTTTATCTCGATTTTTTTACGGTAAGCCAGGCTGAAAAGGACATTCACAACTTCATCAACCAAATCAGTTAAAACTACTTTCGTGGGATCAAAATGCATTCGTCCGGTTTCGAGCCTCGACCATGCCAGAAGATTTTCGAGCAGGTTAAGCGAATTTTTTGCTGAATTCCGGATTATTTTCAACGAATCCCTTATTTCGTCCATGGTTAGTTTCTCAAGGTCTTCAAGTAATAATTCCGAAAAACCGATCATACTACTGTAGGGATTCCGAAGGTCATGCGCTATGATACTGAAGAACTTATCTTTTGTTTTATTTAGCTCCAGAAGGTTCTTATTGTATTTTTCGAGTTTGAGGCGTGCTTCCTTGCTTTGAGTCACATCGCTGAATACACATTGGATTCCAACCGGCTTATCATCTTCGTTGATAAGACTGGCTTTAATTTCGTATGTAACCGGTTTCCGATCAAAGTCAAGTGCGTTAACTTCAAATGAAGCATCAAGCTGTCCGGCTAAAATTTTGTCTTTTAATCCGAAAACAAATTCTTTATTATCGTCGCTCACATAATCGTAAACATTAAAATTCGTAATACCGTCGATATCGGTTTTTAAATAATTAAGGAGCGTTCTGTTAGCATTTGTAATATTACCTTCGAGGTCAGTTGTTATGATAAAGTCGTTGGCGTTATCAAAAAGTTCGCGGTATTTCATTTCACTTGTCCGCAATTCGTGCTCAATTTTTTTATAGCTCGAAATGTCATGAATAGTTCCTACGATAAATTTCTTCCCCGAAGGTTTCTCTACATATAATTGTTTGTGGGTCACAATGTCATGTATTGTACCATCGGACCAGGTAATCTGTTCTTCGTTAATACTGCTGCCTTCGGCGAAAACTTTTTCGTCGTATTTCCAGAAAATATCGGCCTGATCTCGTGGGTAAAGATCATAGTCAGACTTCCCTAACAATCCTTCACGCGATGGACCCATCATCTCAACTGCGGCATTGTTCAGCATCACCCATTTATGATCCTCATCTTTCACAAAGAAGGGTAATTTAATTGTATTAATAACAAGGTCCAGAAAATCGGCACGTTCGCGACTTTCGCCTTCTGCTGTTTTTTGACCCGTAAGATCACTCACATAGCCTATTATGGTATCCACTTCTCCACTTCGATCGAAAACCGGCAGGAAGCTGTACGACAGGAACATTTCTTTCCCCCTGCGTGTGGAATTATAAGTTATTTCACTTCGAATTACCTCTCCCGAAATGATACACTCTTTAAGCTGATCGGCAATGCCAGCATTTTTCATTTCCGGGATTTCAAAAAAATTTATATCTGCGAAGGTAACTTCTGCTGACAATCCCATAATTTTCCTCATGGCATCGTTAACCTCAAGCAATTTTCCGCTTCGCCCTATCAGCGAAACCCCGGCGGGTAAGTTCATTACAAGTTTAAAGTATTTTTGCTCACTCAGTTTTATCGAATGCTCAACATCATTTAACTGGTTTAAATCCCAGGTAATATTTACAACATGTTTTGTTTTATTTAGCTCATCTGTAATCAAATAACTCGTAGTATCTACATCAACAATACTTCCATCCTTACGAACCATCCGATAACGTGCGTTTACAAATTCGGCACCGGAACGGAGTTTTTCAATTGCACCATTTACAATTGCCTGGTCCTCATGATAAATAAATCCATGGGGATCAACTGTTTTAAGATCAGTCCGTGAATAACCCATCAAAGTTTCAATTGAACGTGAAGTGTAAACAACCCGTCCATCAAGAGTATGTACCGATACAAAAGTTTCGAGATTATTTGCAATTCCTGAAACCACTTTTGTTGCATCTGTATTTCCCTTATCAATAGCTATGTCAGGCACATAGCATTCAAGAACATAACAAATTATACCCTGATCGTGATGATTTGCTGATTCAATACTTATTAATACGGTTTCGAGATAAACTTTAATTAAATCAATTCCCAGCAATAAGTTACCTCGAAAAGTGCTGATTCCACCGGCAGTTGCTTTTTGAATTGCATGAATAAAATTTTGGTTCTGACCGCTTGGATTCAAATCCGAACCTACCAACTTACTTTTAGATGTCTTTATCAAAAAAGCAAATGCATCATTACAATCGATAATTTTATTCTGGCTGTTGAAATAGAAATAGGGCTTACCTGCACATGAAACCTTCATAGGCTGATTTACATCAGAGCCTGATCCCAATTTTGGATTTTCAATAACTTCAGTCATACAACCAATTTAGCTTGAATGCGTAAAAAAACAGACACTCAATTTACCACCAATTTTATGAATTTCAAAGTACAGCAACATGCATTTGAATTAATGAGCAGCAAAGTGTTAGCCGAGTTTAATAAATGAATAAAAATGCTGAACATATATCAAACAGTTGTAAAGTTACAAAGAAAATAAAATTATCAGGCATCCGGCATGATTTTTAACTTCTAAAACTAAAAAAATCATACTTTTGAGGCATTACTTAATTTAAGAAAAGCATGAAAACTGTCATTTTTACTGACAATGCCCCCAAAGCAATAGGGCCTTATAGTCAGGCCATCGAAATCAACGGAATGTTGTTTATTTCCGGACAAATACCTATTGATCCTGCTACTGCAAAAATTATTGATGGCGGAATCAAAGAACAAACCGAACAGGTAATGAAAAACATCGGAGCTATACTGGCTGAAGCCGGCTATACTTTTGCTGATGTGGTTAAATCGACCTGCCTGCTGAGCGATATGGACAATTTTGCTGCTATGAATGAAGTGTATGGCAGATATTATCCTGAAAAAAGTCCGGCACGTGCGGCTTATTCCGTTGTAAA
>CAZBZA010000430.1:0-3362 GCA_964495865.1 uncultured Lentimicrobiaceae bacterium | reverse complement strand
TGCCGGTCCGGGAATGATGGATATGGCCGCCGTAATCGGAAAGGAATATATAATACCACGGATACAAAACGGAATTGAAAAAATAACGATTTGAAATAGAAAAGGTTGCCAGGAATGAGCAACCTTTTTTATGTCGCGACTTAAAGCATAGGATGAAAATCAGATGATAATTTTCTCAGGTTGCCATATAACAAAAAATTGTATATTTAATGTTTGATTCCAAACTAGTTATTTTAAAGCTGAATGCGATGAAAAAAATTATACTTTTTGCACTACTATCAATTATTTCACTCCTCGGTTTTTCCCAGTCCTGTCTTCCGGAAGGAATAGTTTTAACCACCCAATCCCAGGTCGACAGTTTCCAGTACAATTTCCCGGGTTGCACACAGATTGAAGGAACCCTTGAAATCAAAGGCAACGGAATAACTGATATTTCTGCTTTGAATATTATAACTAACATTGGAGGAGACCTTATAATCAGGTACTGTAATAATCTATATTCCCTGCAAGGATTAAATTCGATTACAGCAATAGGCGGTACCCTAAAACTTTCTAACAACAGCAAATTAACCAATTTGCAAGGAATAAATTCAATCGTTTCAATCGGGGGAAATGTAACTATTGAATACAGTTCTTCACTTCAAAATTTTTCCGGTTGTAGTTCGCTTATATCCATCAATGGGTCTTTGCAGATTAATGAAAATGACAATCTTTTGAATTTTATAGGTTTGCAACAATTATCATCCTTAGGTGCAAGCCTGGTGATTACGAATAATAATTTACTCAATACATTTTCAGGCATTGGGCCCGTTAGCCAAATAAACACGGCCATTACTATTCATAATAATTCTTCGCTACTAAACTTTACCGGACTCGAATCGATTTTGTACGTCGGCGGCGATTTGAAATTTACGGGTAATAATCAGCTTATCAATTGTAACGGTTTAACAAACCTGGATTCTATCGGTGGGAAAATTTTAGTGGCCGATAATCCTTCACTGATCAATTTTACAGGACTTTCCAGCCTCGTTAAGGCCGGAGGAATTACAGTGAAAAATCAGGCCTTGCTTATTGAACTTAATGGATTTACCGCACTTAATGTTATTAGCGGAGATTTAATTCTTGAAAATAATCCTGCTATGCAAAATCTTAACGGGCTAAATTCACTTGGATTTATTGAAGGAAATATTGAACTTAGTGAACTTGCAGCTTTATCAAGCATGACAGGTTTGAGCAGTCTTGATTCCATTGGCGGTAATTTTGACCTATTCGGGTGGTTCACCTTGCAGGATATTTCAGCTTTAAGCTCTCTCAAATCAGTTGGGGGAAATCTTAAGTTTGGTGTTGATGATCAATATTTGAGTGATTTGAGTGGGTTTTCGTCCTTGCACAAAGTCGGAGGAGATCTTTCATTATACCTAACCACGTTACCAACTCTTGCCGGCCTTGATTCCTTAACGAGTATCGGAAATGATCTTAATATTACATCTCAGGAACTAACTTCGATTGAAAACCTGGGCAACTTGTCATTTTTGGGTGGGAGTTTAAACATAAAAGCCCAGAAGCTTACCAATTTATCAGGTCTCAAAAATCTACATGCTATTGGAAATGAACTAAATCTGGAGTTCAATCCTATACTTGAAAACCTCAGAGGGCTTGATTCATTAGAAAGTATAGGGGGGAGAATATTTATATATGGAAATGATCAATTAGTTAACCTTGAGGGGCTTGAAGCTCTTAAAACTGTAGTTGGTATTGTCGATATTAGCGAAAATTCCAGACTAGAGAATTTCAAAGGAATGGGTTCACTCCACCATATTGGAGGACTGTTTATTGACAGAAATCAAAGTCTTACAGGTTTATCAGACCTTGTATCACTTGATACTATTATGGGTGGATTTTATTTGAATGATTGTCCTGAGATGACAGAATTAAATGGTTTGAATAATTTAAAATACGCAGGGGGAATATCTATTGGTAATATGAATCTGACCCAGATTACGGTATTCTCCACTCTCCAAAAAATATCAGGGGGAATAGGCTTGTACAGTTTACCTTTCTTAACAGACCTTTCAGGTTTCCAGTCAATAAATGAACTAGAAGGTCCGATGGATATAAGGAGTTTACAATCTTTGACAAGCCTAAACGATTTTAGTTCTCTGAAATCAATTCAGGGAACGTTTACCTTCATTGATAATAGCTCAATTACGAACTTCCATGGACTTGACTCCGTGCAATACATAAGTGGATCGCTCATTATCTCCTCCAATCCATTACTTAACAGCCTTGCTGGAATAGATTTTATAATTTCTGATTCCTTGGATGACCTCAGGCTATACGAAAATCCAAATTTATACACCTGCGATGTTGATTGTATTTGTAAGTACATATCAAACCATACAGGAGAAATTTTTATTTTTTCAAATGCCCCCGGTTGCAACAGCCAGGCCGAAATCGAAATCGAATGCGAAATTGTATCAGTAGCCGAGTCATTGCCGGGCAAAATTTCAATCTTTCCAAATCCGGCTGATAATTTTGTTTTCATCAATATTCCGGATGGACAGGTTGCTGATATAATAAATATTTACGATCAGGCAGGAAGAATTATAAAGCAAATATCTTCCTTTGAGAAATGTATTGATATTTCGGAAATAAAAAGCGGAATGTACATTATTGAAATTATACAAAAGAATTCACGATCCAAGATGCTCTTAAGCATCATATGAAATTTTCGAAAATGATTAAAAAGTTCTGGCAGAAAATTTATTGATTCCTCTCCAAATATCTGAGTTTTCTATTTCTATTTTTCTACTGTTCGTAATTCAGAGTTTTAAGCCATTTAAAATGAAAAAATTCCTGTCTAGTGTTCACCTCCGAAAAAATATTAAAATCTCAGGCGCTTAAAATGGTCGTTAACACAGGTGTTTAAGCCATATTATGATTTTTATTTCATTGAAAATAATGCAATTATACTTATGAAAATTTCATTTCTTTAGCATTTAAAAATGAATGAAAATTTGGAGCTGTTTTGGGAGAAAATTCAAAAATTCTGAAAACTGTTTAAATTCTGAGTAAACTATCGCTAAAAAAACTGCTTATTAAAAAATCTGCTTTTCAAACATGATATAACTCTAAATAAACTGTCAGGGATAAAAACATTTCCTGTTTTAATATCGCTTACCGGATTTTTTAACGGTAGCAAAATAATTAAAAAGTGCTCGTTTTCCCATTTCAAAAAATGCCATGAGCAAAATTTAGTTTCAGCCAAAATCAAATAAAAAAGCCCCGCAAAAACAGGGCTTTTTTTTGTTGTCCGACCAGGGCTCGAACCTGGACTCTTCTGATCCAGAATCAGACGTGTT
>CAZBZA010000429.1:0-3370 GCA_964495865.1 uncultured Lentimicrobiaceae bacterium | reverse complement strand
TTTGCGAGCCTTTCGGTGATGCATACAGGTGTGTGAAATTTATAATAAGACTTGACCTTTTATGCGCTTATTGCTTGTTTTAAAAGGTGCGCATGAGATCGCTTCGCTTAGTTCGTTCTTTTGTGTCAAGACAAAAGAACAAAATCAAAATCAATATAGGAATTGTTCTTTAAGTGATAATATAGCCCAGCACATCAAAATATTATCTTGCCTTTACATTATGGCATTACTCTCTGAAACCTGAACATAAAATACGATTTTCTCTTTACAGGAATATTTAAAATGTCGTCCAAAATAGGTTATTTATTATTTTTGCGGCTGCTATTAATTGCTTTAAAAATGAAGAAAATTCTGTCGGTTGTCCTCACTCCGGTATATCTTTTCGTATTTGCATTTTTGCTTGTTATATTTCACCCCATCCAGGTCATAACCAATTGGATTTGGGGATACCCTGTACGAAAGCAGGTAGTTGACATTTTGAATTTCAGTTTATTATACGGAAGCCGGATACTGGGAACCCGCATTACTTTCCGTGGATTGGAGAAAGTTCCGGATAACCGACCGGTAATTATCGTGGCTAATCACCAGGGTACGCTCGATATTCCGCCAATAGTGGTAGGCTTTCGCAAAAACCATCCGAAATTTATTTCAAAGATTGAACTTGGGAAAGGAATTCCCAGTGTTTCGTACAATCTGCGTCATGGCGGTTCGGTGCTTATCGACCGGAAAAATCGTTCGCAGTCAGTAAAGGACATTTTGCAACTTGGTAAACATATTGAAGCCAACAATTTTGCCGCCTGTATTTTCCCTGAGGGAACGCGCACCAAAGACGGACTGGTTAAAACTTTTCAGCCGGCAGGCATAGCATCACTTATCCGTTCGGCGCCATCGGCAGTAATAGTCCCTTTTGCGATTGGAGGCAATTACGAAATCATGAAAAACGGTTATTTCCCTATGGCTATAGGTTGCAGACTGAAATTTACAGCACTCGATCCCATTGAGCCTTCCGGCTGGGATACAACCGAACTTACGCTCCACATCGAGAATCTGATTAAAAAGGAACTTGGACAGGCAAGCTGATCCGGTTGGTTTTGTTGAAATGTTACATTACCACAACCCGCTGCACCTGATACATGGCTTTTGAAGCAAAAACCACTAAATAAATCCCTGGTGCCAGCTGATGTGGCAAACTGTTTTCAGCTGATTTTTCAATTGAATATTTACCAAGTAACTGACCCGAAATATTCCTGATTTCTACGTGGTCGGGCAGCAACTCCGGTTGGCTGCTTCGGATATGAATTGTATTATTTGCATTGTAAACCTGTATTGCGGCATTTTGTGCCAAACCGTTGCCTGCACCTGCCGTTGATAATTTATTGCTCGTTAAATCCTCAAATGTATTTATTGCCTTTTCGGAAACGGTGACCGAAATATCCTGGTATCCGGCTACTGAGTTCGAAACGGTTAAAATACATTCCGTTGCCGAACGGTATTCAATGCTTTGTACCTGCATTCCGCCAGGAGCATTGTTAAGGGTAAAATCCGATTTTTCGGGAACCGGCGAACTGAAATAATCACCGTACAATTTAACCGTAATCTTATCCGATTCACCCGCAATGCCAAGCCACGGCTTTAAAATTGCACCCTGTATATTTCCATCCATCCAGTGCAGGCGGTTAAACAGGAAATTTGAGAAATAAGCAACTTCATCGTCATACGTATTGTATTGCCAGTTGTAGTTTGGCCATACATACTGCCCGAGTATGGGCCAGCGCTCGTAGTTCCGCACCCGCGCATCTTCGGTAAGCACAAGCATGGAATCAATAACCGACGAAATGCGCTCGTCAGCCAGCGCGCCTTGCCGAAGCATTACCCACCTGGTTTTGGCCAGATTTCTGAAATACGAATCTTCCATCAGGCGTTTCCACCAGAACATAATACTAAAAGCGTGGTTTTCCACATTATTGAAAAGCCAGCCGGTATAGTCCACACCCATAGGCCAGTAATCCACATTGCCATAGCCAAGGTTAAAATCCCAGGCAGGTCCGGCAAAAAGTTTTCCTCCGTCGCTGTCCTTTTCTTTGTACAAATAGGTGCTGTAGCGGTAGTTGTCAACTTCTTTCGAAATTTCGTTTATAAGCATGAAATCAACAAACGAAGCCACATCAAAATACTTGTGGTAGCCGGATTCGGAATCAGCATACCCTGTTTTGGTGAGTGTATTTTCGGCATTTGTAATAAACGCCCTGATATAACTCCTTTGCTGCGAAGCCAGTACATCAGGCTCAGGATAATAATGCTGAAATATAATATTCATAGCATTGGGGTAGGAGGGATTCGGGTTCGATTTCCAGCCGTCGATGTTGTATTCGAAATCCGAAGGAATTTTATCCACCGAAAGGATATATCCTCCCGTAACATCATCACCTGTAAGATCATCAGGTTTCAGGGTGGCGATATCCACCCGGTTTTCGTCTTTTTTAATTTTCTCCATCAGCACATACACGCCTTTGTAATCGTTATTCACAACCAGTTCGCAGTAAACGGTCCGTGTGCAGTACCGGCCCATTTTACGGTTCATATCAAAGGTTACCACATTACGCAACATCGATTTATCCGTGTACGGAGCATACAAAATCCAGTCGTTCTCGGCAGGCATACCAAGCAGCGATACATCCAGGTTATCACCGGCGGCATCGCGCGTTTCGAAACCATATGATTTTTTGGGAAACATCTGTGTTGATTGTCCGCGTGTTTCGATACCAATATTTCCGTCGTAATTTGTAAAAGGATCGTTTAAATTATTCATGTTTCCCGCGCCATTATCAATAATTCCCATCCTGGCGTTAATTTTAGGATCGTCGGGTATTGATACTCCGAATGTATTGATCACAACAATGGGGAGGTTAGACTGGAGGCTGTAAGGAGCCGGTATTTCGCGGAGAACATCGTCAATCAGCCAGTGATTTCCAGCCGCGGTGCCAGGCACATCGAAAAAAACAACCAGCCGGGTAAGGTTAGGATAATCCAGACCCGAAAAATCGAAAACCACATTATTCCATTCGCCGGCAACGGTTGGCATCATTATTTCATGCGAGGCGGTATTGTTGGAGTTTTCGAATTTCAGCAATACGTTTCCACCTCCGGGCGGAGGATAAAATTTGATACAGTAACGCGGATTTGCATCAAAGTTGACAGCCGTGGGCAAATCGAGCAGCATCAGGTCGTAAGGATCCTGTGTGGTAATAACATCGATACAATACTCCGAAGTATTGATTCCGGTTTTATGAGGATTGGGCACGATAGCCGACCCTCCTGCCCAAACCTGCCAGGCGGGAGAAACTGTTTCCCAGTTGCTGATGGTATCGTA
>CAZBZA010000428.1:0-3372 GCA_964495865.1 uncultured Lentimicrobiaceae bacterium | reverse complement strand
ACATGAAAATGAGTTTACTCACAGGCTTATATTTACTCATAAGCGTTTGTCTATTTTCGCAATCCGATAACAATCAACATCTTGTAAATTGTGATCCGGCGTGGCAATATGCTACTATCGGACTGCAGGTGGGTGACCGAACGCTTAATACTGTCGATATTGACAATTCGGGTTCTAACGAAATCATCTGCAGTTCCAGCTATTATTGGTATATTCTGCATTACAATAAACTGCGGAATGATTATGAATTTCTGTGGATAAGCGAACATTACCCGTCAAATATTACCAGGATTAATGTTTTTGATATAAATAACGACTATATAATGGAAATTTTTGTCGGGTTCGACGATGGCTCATTAAAAGTATATTCCGGCGATACAAGGCAACTGATAAAATCTTTTCCTTCTTCGTCCAGTTATACTGATAAAATCCGGGATATTGAATATGGTGATATTGATAATGATGGTTCTCCGGAAATCGCTGTAAGCACCTATACCAGCATTACTGTATATAACCCGGGTGATTTCTCAACCGAAATGGTAATTCCATACCCGGCACACGATTTCAAAATAGCTAATGTTGATAACGATGCTGCGCTTGAGTTAATTACTTCACAGGGATATGTACTCGAATGCAGCCAGAATAATACAACGGTTGAATGGATATTCAATCCGGATCTGACTGACTATGGGTATAGAGTTAAAGTTTCTGACATTGACCAGGATGGAAAGGATGAGATTTTTTATGCTAAAACAAGTCTGAGTGTGTACGATGCTGATCTGAAAACTACAAAATATGTTATCAATGAGGAAAATACGATAAATGATTTTGTGGTGATGGATGTGAATAATGATGGCATAAAAGAAATCATCTACGGCCAACATACGTGGGACTACAATTTACACTGCGTTAATTCATTGGACCAATCGGAGTTGTGGGTTGTAACGGCCCAGGGAAGAGGCATTGCTGATATTTGTGTATCAGACCTTGATGAAGACGGGCAGTTGGAGTTGTTATTTGGTTCTGGTACTGAAGGTGGAGGATCACATAAACTCGAAATTTTTAATATAAATACACAGGTAAGGGAATGGCTGAGCAAGGCTGAAGATGGGCCTTTCCGTGCAATTGATATTGAAGATGTTGATAATGATGGCATTAAAGAGATAGTTGCCGTTTCGCATAGAAGTTCACTTGGCTACGAAGGAGGGATTTTATCTGTTTTTGATGCTGTTACGCACGAAATAGAGTGGCAGAGTGATGATCAGTTGTTTCATTCAAATTGGACAGGAATAAATGATGTGAAGGTCGCCGATATAAATAATGATGGCATAAAAGAAATTGTAGTCGCAGGCGGGAGTATGTATAACGGCAAAATCTGGATATTTGATGGCATTACCAAGGCGATCATCAGCACTCATGAATACACGACAAGCCAGGTAAACTATGCTTTTACCAATTTTACGGTGGATGATGTTGATAATGACGGACAACTGGAAATTATTGCTACTACCGGGTACAGCTATTATGTGATAAATCCGCTGAATTACAGCATTGATTATGCCTCTCCTGTTTTCGGTTCTCCTGGTTTAACCACTATTAAAACAGGTTATCTGAATGCCGATCAGGTGAAAGATGTGGTTTTAAACCGCTTCAAAATTGTCGCTTTTGACGGATCAACACACCAGATGGTCGGGAGTAATGCTTACTCAGTTTCATCTTTCGATTTATTTGATTGGAATGGTGATGGAATTGACGAAATTATTGCCGGCACATACTCTGGTAACATTATGATTTTAAATGGAGTAACACTACAACCTATAGATACTGTAAAGGTATTCGGCGGTATGATCGATGCTGTTGCTGTTTCTGACCTGAACAATGATGGCATACCTGAAATTGTGTATTCAAGCGATGGCAGAGTTTATTTTTATGCCACTGATACGCAGTATGGCTACACGAGGCTCCTGGATGATTCGCCGGGTGAAAGTACCACATTACTTGTAGAAGATATAAATGGTGATGGTAAAAAAGAAGTGGTTTCGGGCACCAAACACAAAATAATAGAATTTTCGGATGATTGCTACCGTTGTATCTGGTTTGCCATGAGCAAAACATCTGATAATGCATCATGCGGATATACTGATGGTTATGTGCAATTAATGCCCTACGGGGGCCAGCCACCTTACAGTTGCTCGTGGAATAATGGAATGACCGGATTAATGATTTCAGGGCTGGCTCCCGGCACTTTTACCGCTACCCTTATTGATCAGAAAGGCTGTGTAATTATTGACACAACTGTTATCCTGCAATCAGTGCTGTTGGGTAATATTGTAACAACCGACGAATCGTGTAAGCCCGCAGGAGATGGCTCTGCAACTATCAATATCACCGAAGGAAGGGCTCCCTACACGTATACCTGGAGCAATGGAAGCACCGCGTCATCAATCAGTACTCTTCACAAAGGGGAGTACACAGTTCAGGTTCACGATATGAAGAACTGTACTTTAAACCTTGAAGCAATTATTAATAAGGACACCCTTCTGCTGAATATCTACAAATATGACGTTAACTGCTTCGGCGGGCTCACCGGCAGTATCATTGTTTCCCCTTATACTGGGAGTTACCCTTTCATTTTTTCATGGAACAACGGAGAAACCACGGCTTCACAATATAATATACCTGCCGGCGAATACACCGTTACTGTAAATGATGCTGAAGGATGCATATCAGGAGCTGCCATTACTCTCAATCAGCCACCCGCCATTATTTTGAGCGCTACCTCAACACCCGACGATCCGTTAACGGCTGATTATGAAGGCACGGCCACTGTTAATGCCATTGGAGGAATACAACCATATTCGGTCTACTGGGATGATCCGCTGCAGCAAACTACCGTTAAAGCGATAAACCTTGCCAATGCAACCTACCATGCCTATGTAAGGGACAGTCACGCTTGTTTAAAATCTATTGAAGTTAAGGTTGGCGATCCGAACGAGATTCCGGAAAATGAAGCGCTGGCAAGTATTGTATTGTTCCCGAATCCAACTGCCGGGATGATGTACGTCGATTTTGGCACAATGAAACCTGGGGAGTTTATTATTAAGGTAACAGATGCCATTGGCAGACCTGTAGCTGAGTTTCGCCAGGTTTTAGGTTCCGGTTCAAAATCACCTCTCGATCTCACCGATCTTGATCCTGGTTTGTATATTATCTCCATACAAACAGCAATTGGTATGAGGGGATTTAAAATTGAGATTGTGAGGTAAGGGTAATGACTACTCGCAAGAATTGGAATCGTTAAAGTGGCTTCCAGGTGGTCTTGTACTTCTATCAGCAATTCCTGTCGTTGTAATAAACAACTTAAATTTCATG
>CAZBZA010000427.1:2023-3375 GCA_964495865.1 uncultured Lentimicrobiaceae bacterium | reverse complement strand
GTAAGTTTTGAGTTTTGAATATATAATTTACTGAATGTGCCGATGTTCAGATCATTCTGCACTTTTATGTCTGTAGCCATCGATATTATGGAGCCGCCTGTCCCGCTTAATTTAAGGTTGCTTATTGTGCTGGCGTTGTAAGTACCCGCTATAATAGTTTGACCGGTGTTCATAAATTCAAGGGTTCCGTTGATGTAGCAATTGCTGCTGGTACCAACCAGACTTCCATAAAGTTGTAAGGTGCCTCCTGCGTTTACAGTAAGTGTAGCTCCCGATTGCACCAGTATGCTGGTTGCAGGGGCTGATACAGCAGCATCAATAACGGGTTTATTGGTTGTATTTGGAATTACCACCATCGAAGGCGAAGTTGATGTTGGTACTACCTGAGGCAACCAGTTAGTTGTTTTCGTCCAGTCGCTGTCAGTGTATCCTGTCCATGTTGATGTCGAAATGCCATAATAGGCAAGCTGATTATCATTTAAATCACCCACTTCTGTTGTTATGTCTTGCGCAAATACGGTAATTTCGGATATGGAACCTTTATAATTACTTCCGGTAGGCATATAATATCCGATATTAAACAGGCCCAGGTCTTTCATATCGGAACCGGCACTACTTGTTACAGTGCCCAGAAAAGTGCCGTTGTGGTACATCAGACTTGAACTGACAGATTTTTTAATCCCCGTATGTAACTCCAGACCATTGGTAGCATATATTTCAAAATTCTGGTCGTTGCCATATTGTGCAACCGTGTACTGGCTGGTGCTGCGGTATCCGTAGTGCATCACGGTGTTGTTGGGGCCATTGCTGGCGGTGGTACTTATAGGTATCTGGTAGGCCGACATAGGTGAAGCTTCGGCTGTAACTACATTCTGCGAATAGAGCGTATTGGTCAGCCAGCTGGCAGGCCTGAGAGTTTGAAGATAAAGGGGTACTGTGCTTGTGCCTCCCGAAAAGTCTAATGACGGTTTTGAGTTTTTAAGAAGCAGAGTGCCGGCATTAACAATCCGTGGCTGATTGGCTGCTAAAGGTTGTATGGCATCGCGTCCATAACCGCTTTGGTCGTACCAGGTGTTAACAAATACTGATGTACCTGAAAAAAAAGCACTGAATGCCATTGTGCCCGAAGTCGATTTAAATGCAGCACTGGAAACTGCTGCACCCGCTTTGGTTGTAAGTGTTAAGGAAGTTGTTGATTCAACGGAAGCTATTATACCCAGGGTAATAGTATTGCTAATCAGCATTTTGCCAACATCAGTGCCGGAAGCAAAATCAGTACCCGATCCGGTAACGATATTTGTAGATCCTTCGAAAGCAATACCCGAAGCAGCAACAGCATCCCTTGAAATAAG
>CAZBZA010000427.1:0-1923 GCA_964495865.1 uncultured Lentimicrobiaceae bacterium | reverse complement strand
TTGTAGATCCTTCGAAAGCAATACCCGAAGCAGCAACAGCATCCCTTGAAATAAGAGTCATTACTGTATTGCCGGAAATGGACGAAATAGTGCCAAGGTAAGTATGGCTGGTATTAAAAACCCGGTCGCCGACATTAAATTCAGTTGTAAATAAAGTACCGCTGCCAGTTACAACAGCATTTTGCGATTTATAAGGCGTTGCCGAGGCTGTGAATACCACATTGTTGTTAAGCGTAAGAGAGGTGTTGGAATTAATGGTTTTTACCACTCCTATTAAATTGTTGTCCGATCTGTAAAGAATATCTCCGGGTGCCAACTCGCTGCTAAAATTAGTACCTGTGCCTGTTACAACATTTGAGGAACTTGGCGCTGTAATGGTACCGGTCTTGTTTACTGCAATGGTAATGGTTCCGGTTTTGGCAGCAACTGTCGAAATGGTTCCGGTTTCCGGATTTCCAAGCGAAGCATTTACAGTTACACCCGGGGTGAGGGTGGCAATGCTTGATCCGCTAACAATGGTTGAGCCATCAAAGGCTATGGTAGCCTCCGCATTATCACTTGATCGCCTTACTTTTAAAGCAGGTCCGTTATAGCTGCTACTCAGTTGTCGCAATCCATAAGCTACCTGTGCAGGCGATGAAGATGTAAGATCAAGTTTATTAAGCGTATTTGGTAGCTGTCCAATAGCGGACGAAACCAGAATTATAGCCGTTATGAGTAAAAAGCTTCTTTTCATAGAGATCGTTTTTAAATCAGTCAGATTATACATTTTTTTCAGAAACAGTTTGATGCGACTAGTTCTTGATTTTGAAGTATTATTAAGTTTTAACCTTACTCATCAGTTACTCATGGTAACCAGTGCCCTGGGAACTTCGTGATATTTAATTCAGGGTCGCTGCAGAGATTCGAAAGTAGTTTTCTACGTAGAGTTGATGGAAAGCGCAGGCTTAAATAGAGTTTTCAATTTTACATCTTAAAATCGATTGCAATAAGTCAGGTTTGCTTATTTTATGGTCAAATACAAAAATATAGGATGAATAGCAACAGATAAGTAGTAATTATTGCTTTTATTATGTAGTTGAAATAATACAAAAGATGTAGCTGAAACAACTACATTGTACCTGCTGCGTGAATAGAATCTGCTGAAATACTTACCAGGGATGATGGTTTGGGGCTTAGACCTTGGAATTTGGATTTTGGAATTTATCCGCGCTCGCATCAGAAAATAGGACGCGTGCGACCCGGGGTTTGAAGAGTTTCTGGTTTCTGGTTTCTGGT
Organism: uncultured Lentimicrobiaceae bacterium; assembly: GCA_964495865.1. GTDB lineage: Bacteria > Bacteroidota > Bacteroidia > Bacteroidales > UBA4417 > UBA4417. The sequence goes on along the minus strand of CAZBZA010000427.1, from coordinate 645 downwards.
TTCATTCGATATTCAACATTCCTCACTTCGTGAGTGAGATCGCTGCGCTAAGTTCGATATTTATGTTCCGGTTTTCTTGTTTCTTGTTTCAAGTTTCAAGTTTAGCTTCGTTGAGCTCACTTCGCTCGGTTGAAGGGTTTGGTGTTTGGAGCTTGGAATTTGGTACTTGAAATTTGAATTTTGGGCCTTCTTAGCCGGAGTGCGACTCGAAGTCGCGCCCCGACTGAAAAGAACCGGAATTTATCCCCGCACGCGTCAAAAAAATAAGACGCGCGCGAACCAGGGGATGTTGGCAATATTTTCAGGCGTTTTGGGCCTAACTCTCGGTTGCAGCTTCCTCCTTACGTTTATTTATTTTTCTCCCTGCATACGCCAGGGCCAGCGCGAAGAGTAATAAATTTCCGCTTCCCACCGGCGCTCCGCCCTGTTGTCCGCCAACTACCGTATTGCCGCTGCCTGGCGCGCCGCCTCCATTGGGATGGGGTGGGTTTTGGGCAATTACAACAGTTGAACTGATCAATAGTACAACAATAGCAGCTATTTGTATTAATCTTTTGGTTTCCATACTTGTGTGATGGTTTTAAGGAATGTTACTGATTGATGAAAATTCTCTTTGTCATTATTTCGTTATCGCTTACAACTTTT
>CAZBZA010000426.1:0-3385 GCA_964495865.1 uncultured Lentimicrobiaceae bacterium | reverse complement strand
ACACATTCGGCAGCAGGCGTATCGTTGAGGTCGCCCATGATCAGAATATTTGCATTTGGATTTACGGCGAGAAGTGAGTCAACATGCTTGCGTAATACTGATGCAACATAATTTCTTTTGGGAATAGTCGCCATAGCACCACCGTATTTCGAAGGCCAGTGATTCACAAAAATATTGAGGGTATCGCTTTTGCATGCAATGCCTTTTACAAAAAGAATATCGCGGGAGCGCGAAGCGGTGTCGAACGGAAACCGGATCGTGATCGGATTACTTTGCAACACACGGAATTTGTCGGGACGGTAAAACATACCAACATCAATACCCCGCGGATCGGGCGATTCGTAGTGAATGACCTTGTAACCAAAATTTTTGAGCGGAGTATCATTGGCTAACTGGGTAAGTACAAACCGGTTTTCGACTTCGCAGAATCCGATTATTTCGGGTGCGTCCCAACCACCAACTGAAAGGACCACTTTTGCAATATTGATCTGCTTCCTTTTCATACGGTTATAATTCCAGCCTCGCATTCCTCCAGGCAAATATTCTTCATCCGCTTTGAGGCTGTCGTTGAAAGGATCGAACAGATTTTCAACATTATAGAACATCACACGCATAGCATTATCGCCACGCTTACCTGCATTCGACTGTTGAAAAACCTGGGGTTTTGAATCTGATGTCTTTTTTTCCTGAGCAAACAAGTAAAATGACGCAAAAACAAATAATGCCAGAAGAAATATATGTTTGACTGAGTGTTTCATTCAGTTTGTATAAAAGTGACTTCAAAGGTAAGAATTAAAATGGAACAGGCATTTCGAGCCCCAATTGAGCTGATACTGGTTACAGGGTAGAATAATTCTAAATTGCGCCATTTGCCGGATATCACAGCTTCATTTTATACTTTCGCACAACATTATGATCGTATAAACGCAACGTACCGAAAAACATACATCCATGGCACCAAAAAAAAGCTCGCCGACAAATTACTATCGCATCACATTGCAATGGGGAATATTTATTTTATTGATTTACATGGTATTGAGGCCAATTGTTGACAAGAACTACTTCCCCGACTTCGAAGCATATTGTCCGTTTGGTGGCATGCAATCGCTGGCAAGTTACTTTTCGAGCCATTCACTGGCTTGCTCCATGACAACTGTGCAAATTGCGCTTGGCCTGGCATTGATACTTGGAGTTATCCTTTTCAGCAAGTTGTTCTGCAGCTATATATGCCCGATTGGCACTTTTACCGAATGGATGGGTTCGCTGGGACGGAAATATAAAATGCATAAAACGTTAAAAGGCAATGCTGACAAAGGATTGCGATTGCTAAAATATGTCCTTCTATATATTACATTTTATTTTACAGTAACTGCCAGTGAATTATTCTGCCGCAAGTTTGATCCGTTTTATGCATCATTCACAGGTTTCAGCGGCGATGTATATTTTTGGTATGCTTTCCCGGCTCTGATACTTACTATTGCAGGCTCGTTTTTCATCAATCAGTTCTGGTGCAAATATCTGTGCCCGCTGGGCGCTATTACGAATATTGGAGTTTACGCGCTTCCTGCCGCAGCCTTAACCCTGCTTTGGGTATTGCTTACGAGCGTAGCCGGGCTTGTAATTCCATGGCCATGGTTGCTCGGAGCTCTTTGCCTGCTGGGATTTGTTTTTGAAGCTACAACATTAAAATTCTTTATTTTCCCGGCACTGCGCATTACCCGCCACGATGATTTGTGCACCCATTGCCGTATTTGTGATAAAAAATGCCCGATGTCGATTCCGATTTCGACCGTTGATTCCGTAAATCACATTGACTGCCACCTGTGTGTTGATTGCGTTGTAAAATGTCCGGAAAAAGGCGCTCTCACTATCAACAAACGCAATCTGCGCTGGTTGCCCGCAACAGCAACCGTTATACTCACTGCCGCCGCCATAACTATTGCAACTTATTATGAGCTGCCCACAATTAACGAGAGCTGGGGTGATATAACCGGTAAGAATGTTAAAGTTGTGAGAATGGACGGGCTCAAAAACATCAAATGTTTCGGAAGCTCACGATCTTTTGCCAACCAAATGAAAGAAACGCCAGGAGTTTTGGGTGTTGAAACTTTTGTAAAACATAAACGCGTTGTGGTTTATTATAACGAAGACATCACTAGCGAAAAGGCTGTTAAAGAAGCCATTTTCTCTCCGCTTTCCGAGATTCTGAATATTGGAGGAATATCCTCAGGGAAAGTTAACGTTCTCACAATAGGCATCGACCGCTGTTTTGATAAGAATGATCAGGCTTACCTGAGTGCTTTATTAAAGGCAGATAAAGGAGTGTTAGCTCTGAATACCAAGTTCGGAGAACCTGTTCATGCAACCATATATTATAATCCCGAACTTACAAATGAGGCTAAAATTAAAGCCGCTGCATCAAGCAAAACATTGATACTTGGTGAAGGCACTGAACAAACAACTGTTGAAACAGGATTTATAGTTGTTGAAAAAGGAAAAACAACAGGTGAAATTCCTGTTTATGAATTTCTGGCGATGTTTATCCCGACAACTGATGTTTCTTTCAATAAATACGAAAGCTATACCGACGACAAAATGCTGGTTTATGAATTACCGTTTGAGCAGGCCGCAGATCCTTCCCTTCTCAAATGGATGCCTTACCTGGTATCTCATGCATCAAATGACGATGGGATAGTGCGTTTACAGACTTCATTTACTGAATCAGGACCTGTTATTAAACTCTGGTTTGTGAACAGCCTTACGAATGTCGAAAAAATTAATTCGATGCTGAAAGCCAAGGAGTTTACTGTTCATTATCCTGATAAATCGGTGAAGAAAGTGCCGAATCCTTTCAAATTTCAGTTTTAAGACTAAAAATGAATCTTAGTACTTCAAGCTTCGGCTTTAGCCGAAGACTTGAAGTACGGAGTATAGAATATAGTTTCTTGAACGCCGATTTTTATGTTTTACTCATCAAACCCGTGACTTTCCTTTTTCGAAAAAACTAACAATATGGAAGCTGAGAAATCAAAAATGAACACGGTGATTACAAACGACATTAATACTACTCTCCACGAATAATTTACATCGCGAGTCCAATAATACACTATTAAAGCTATGCAATTGATAAGCGATAGAATACCAAGAGAATAAAGCGAAAAATTCTTGTCGGGCGAAACAGGAATCAGCAGAGCTGCCAGACCAATAGCCGTAAGTTTAAATATGCCCCAGATAGTCCCCCAGAAAAAAGGAGCCAGCAGTATAAAATATATAAGATTAATATCCTTGTACCAGCATGTAGTCCAATCAATAGTAATGTTCAGAAGACGAATAAACAAGAAGTTTATTATTCCGATTGCCAGCAGGCTTACCGGAATAAAAACCA
>CAZBZA010000425.1:0-3411 GCA_964495865.1 uncultured Lentimicrobiaceae bacterium | reverse complement strand
AAGTATGCTTCACCAGCCAGCCTTCATTCTGTTCCATTCGTTACGCTCCTTTCGATCCTCATTCACTAAATCACTTTCGCAACCCCACAGCAGCCAATAACACCTATTTCACTTTCATGCGGGTTCGCCTGCCAACGCACACTAGCACTGTTGCCTCTCGGACGCTTGCTCCGCACAATTCAACGCCACCGCGTCCAGGAAGTCAACAGAGCTTCCACGCAACGGTTTTCACCCGCATTCCTGTTCCATAGTCACTATCAGCTGCTAAAACCCGCCCAATTCCCAGTTGACAAGCATCTTTAGCAATTCAGCATACAAGTACAACCATAATCAAGGAATTGTCAAATGTTGTGTAAAACGCATAACCGGGCAAAAGGAAATAGATAATAGGCCACAAGGAATCCTGTCGGGTGGGATTTGCAAATCCCTCCTTACAAAGCGTATGCGAACAGGGATGTAATTTGATTGTTTTTTTTGTTCGAAAGTATTTCTGCATTTTTTAAGAGGGTGGCGATTAAATTGCTATACAAAATGTGTATATTTATGCGAAAATTGGTGTGAGATGTTTTTAATTTTATCACTGTTAGGTATTTTTTTATCTGTAACCTTGCTGTCCTTTACAGCCAGGTATTATAAATCAGCAATTTATCTTGGCTTTTTCTTTTGTACGATCAGCGTACATAATTTCCTCTTATATGTTACATTATATTCAAAATCAGTTCTTCTTGTCAGTATCTTTTTTCTAAATTTCAATTTCATAGTCTATCTCATAGGGCCCATGCTGTTTTGGTACGTCCGCAGTATTTTGACCGATAACCATCGACTGGGAAAATGGGACCTTTTGCATTTCCTGCCAATGCTGGCATTCCTGGTAGCTACTATCCCTTATATGGTGACTCCCTATTCAGTAAAAGTCGAGGTAGCAGCCAAAATAGTTGAGGACTCAATGAATTTGGGTGCTTACAATGGAACTTATATTATATTTCCCGTAATTGTGACCTACCTGAGCCGTCCCATCCTCATTTTGGGTTATACCCTCTGGTCAGCCGGATTAATTGTTCGTTATTTATTACAAAAAGGCAAATTATCGGTTCTATCCCGACAGCATTTTATGGCTAAATGGCTCTCTGTTTTATTGGTCATGCTTTTTATGTGGAATTTCAGCCATTTCATGATTTTTATAGAATTCTTCAAATGGTACGACATTAAAATTTTTTATACCCTTAATGTTTTACAGGTATTGTCGAGCACTGGACTTATTGGATTGTTGGTTTCGCCTTTCTTTTTCCCTGGAATACTATATGGATTGCCTAAGGTGCCTCAGGTAATATTAACATCGGAATCTGATGGAGCAGAAACCGATGCCTCACCTGAAAAGACTAATAAACATCCACTTAGTTTTGAATCTGATTATCTCCATTCCATTGGCAGGAAAGCTGATTTCTGCATGAAAGAAATTCATCCGTATCTTCAACCAAATTTCAATCTTTTCAAATTATCAGTTCTGATTGATATTCCGGCTCATCATCTTGCCTATTATTTCAGGGAGGGGAAGAAACAATCCTTTAATGATTTCAGGAACGAGTGGAGGATAAACAATGCAAAAAAACTTATCAGGGAAGGCAAGGCATCAGAATTGACAATGGAGGCCATCGGATTATTATCAGGATTCTCGTCGCGCAACACCTTCCTGGCTGCCTTTAAAAAAGCCGAAGGTGTAGCCCCGGCTGTTTTTACAGCTCAAATCACTAAGTAGCCTTTCCGGCATATTCTTTTTTGCTTCAATTTTACAAAAACGATGCAAGGAAATCACTTGATTTCCCTTCCAATTATAATTGCTTTCTTAGCTTTACATATGCGTATTTACGAGCTGAAAACTCTTTTACACTCCGGATCAGAGTGAGTTGAAGTTCTTGAAATTAATGTATACAATTTGGAAACCTTGTAATCCTGATTAAATATTGTTGAACAAATTCAATCTTAAAATGAGATAAGAGAAATGGAAAAGAATTTTGTTCCTCTGCTGCTTTTAACAATTGTATAGATCACATTCAGTTGTAATCACCAACGAAAGCTTATGCAATTATATTGGGGACATATAGGGAGATTACAAGGGATCATAAATTCACTGGAAAGATCAATATAATAACTATAAAACCAATGCTATGAAAAACACATTAATTATTATGCTGTTAGCGGTTTCAACTTCACTAACCGCTCAGATTGAACGTCCCAAATGGGATTTCGGGGGTGGAGTACGGTTAAATTACATGGGACTAAACGGGGGATTTTCAGGATACCGAAATTCTGATGGTCACACTTTTGACCTTAACTACGAAGATATTGGCATGAATACCTATTCGCCAAGTTTTGCCGTTGCTCTTGGCGGAAGATACAAAAAGTTTAACCTTGAATTTGCAGGTTCGAAAGGAAGTTATACGGGTGGTTTTACCACACCTGCAGATATGGTAAGAGATGATATGCAAATTGATTCAGGTTCTGTCGTAAGTGGGTCCGTTGATATGAGCATGTATGCCTTATTCACAAATTTTGCTTTGATACAAAAACAGCATGATTTAGGTGTAGGTGTTGGTTTTATGCTTTTAAATATGGGTTCAAACTATACCACTCACGATATTAATAATACAGAAGTGAAACTGGGTGGTGACGAATGGTTCCCGATGCCCTTTTTAGTGGTAAGCGGCAGGTTGAACTTCGACAAATTCAAGGTTAACATTTCAGGAGGTGGTGCTTTTTTTAAAGGGAAAATGGACGATGTTGATTATGATGTAAAATATTATACCGTTGACCTCAGTGTAGCATATGAATTTTTAAAAACAACCAGGCTCACATATTCAGCTGACATCGGTTACCGGTATTTATTTATGGACCTGAAGATGGATAATGATATGGGCTGGTACAAGGAAAATGACCTTTACCAGGGACCCTATGCAACTATTCGTATAAAGTTCTCCAGTGAAGAGATGTGGAAATTTGTAAAACGGAAAGACCGGAATTAGGAAAGCAATAAATCAAAATCTTAACAAAATGTTTATGAAAAAGGCAAATCTGATTTTAGCTTTAATACTGGTTTTAACTTCTTCCAGCATAGTTATGTCTTTTACAGCTGACGCACAGGCTAAGAAGATTGACAAGCCGGGCAAACCAAACATTCTGCTTATAATGGGAGATGACATTGGAATTTTCAATGTCAGTACTTACAACATGGGCATGATGGGTTATAAAACACCCAACATTGACCGAATCGGTAAGGAAGGAGCAGTCTTTACCGACTGGTATGGACAGCAGAGCTGTACCGCCGGCAGAGCTGCATTTATCACAGGTCAGTCGCCGATTCGCACAGGCCTTACCAAGGTTGGATTACCTGGCGCACCCGAGGGTATAAAGCCA
>CAZBZA010000424.1:0-3418 GCA_964495865.1 uncultured Lentimicrobiaceae bacterium | reverse complement strand
CCAAATTCCAAAGACCAAATTCCAAAAACCAAAACCCAAGAGCCAAAACCAAAACCAAAATTTAAACCAAAACCCAAACCCCTTATAAGTAGGAATTTAGATAGAGAGGAGGGCTGATGTGGCCATTTTAAAAGTATAGCTTTAACTTTTGTAAAGACTCTTTAGTAAAAAAATCAAAATAATTTTCCCATTTGTAGTAGATTTAGAAATTAGTATCTAACTGTAAAATAAATGATCAAAGCTAAATGTTATTATGGAATGCCGGCAGGTGGTATCAGCTGGGGTAGTCCGTAGGACTTCAATATCAATACAGAAAATCCATAGAAAAGAAATTGCCCGTAGGGCATTAACATTATAAAGATGGTAAAGAAACCTTTGCTTTACGGGCATCTGTTTTGAGGAAGTTGTTTCGAAAGTTTCACTTAGTTAATTCTTCCCTATATATCCGGTGCACTTAGCTTTTATGGCTTTGTAATGCATTGATTATATTTGCTTTATTGGTTCGAAAAATTCCAGTTATGAATTTTGTTTAAACCAAACGGATGCTTTCATGTTAATTAATACGTACCTTTATAAATTGAAAAATAAAAGGTGATTTTTTCAACCATTCCAATACAATTAGCTTTGTTGAATATTACCTTTTATCCTTTTGTTAATTAACCTCTGTTGAATACCTTTAATTTAACTGCAGTTTTCAAATACTACGCATGTTCCGGCTCAATACTAATGCTTCTGTTACTATTCGCGAAATCGAATTTTCCATCCGTATTAAGGATAAGGATTCTTCGTTTTCCGAATTACTTGAACTGCTTAAGGATGAGCTTACTGTATTCCGGAATAATTCCCGTCCTGGCAGAAGAGATGCGGAAAACCCGGTACGCGATTTTATTCAGACCAATATCGAAAGGAGCATTATCGTTCGCGAAAATACCCGCGTTTACTTCCTGAATTACAAAGAAAAAGAAGGTTCGCTCCGCATTAATTTTACTTTGCTGGTAGTTACGGATTTTATCAATTATGCATCGCTGCGGCAGTCGCTCGATTCGCTTATTAAAGATACCATTGCTGATTATTTTGAAGAACTGATCGAACGGCATATTCCTGTAAGTGTAACAGTGCAATCCAATGATAACGAGGTGGTTACTTTGTCAGATTCTGTTAATTTTAAATCAAAATCGAAACGACCGAAGCATGACAACCTAACCCGTTTTGCAGCACTCGCCGCTTTGGTTATTTCAATGGTTATCGGAGGACTATATTTATTTAATACACTGAACAGGACGCAAAAAGTTGAGAATGTTATTATTGAAGAAAATTATATTGACAGCCTGTTGGAAGCACGAATCAACGAAGCTGTTAAAGACCAAAAATTTACAATAAATCTCTATAAAATAGCCGATACCCTGAGTGCTGAAAAAAGTACGGTCCAGATTCCTGCCGGGAAATAAATCCTGCAACATTTATTAAATCTTCTTTTTCAATGATTGAATTGCATTTGTATTATTAAGGCTATTCAGTTTATGTAATTCTGTAAAAGAAAACTACAATTTGTGAGTTGCTGTAAGCGGAAAGCATTAGATTTGCTATGAATTTTTAGGATGGAACTTTTTTGTAATACACCATAAATTTTCGAAACAATTCAATGCGCAAATAATCAGGACTTTAAATTGTATCGTTGATAAATTATTAATAATGAAACATGTTCTTTTGATTTTAACACTTGTTATTGCTTTTCAGGGCTACACTCAGATTGCTCCTCCCGAAAAGAAAAATATGAGTTACAGGCGGTATTTTAAAAAAATGGCGAAGTATCAGATACTCTCACTTAAAGAAGGTACACTCCTGGTAAGGCTGTACACCAAAGCGTCAACCATTGCAGCATTGAGAAAAAAAGGGAAAAATATTGAAGCTGATAACCTTGAATTACAGCAATCCGTTATTAATCAGTCAATTATAAGTGCTTTCAGGGAAAAGTTCAGTTTTTGCCCCGTTTACTTTTTCTATAGTTATGATTCTCCCTTGGTACATGAAAAACAATTTGATAAAATCACTTTTGTAAATGACCAACTGGAAACAGATACAGCTATAAGATTTGATGTAAAATACTTTTTAATCGCTGAATTCGGTACAATTGAGCAGGATACAATAGCCCGCTTTGATAGTTATTATTATGACCGTACGGAGAAAGGACTAGAAAAGAAGGCTTTGTACAATGGCAGTTCAAACATGGGATTTGGCGCATTGGTAATGAAGAGTGAAATTTCTGTGCAGCTACACAGGCCTTTTCCCTATTACGTCAGGACTTTCGAAACTTTGCCATTTGTTGTTAATACAAATCACGTTGTTTCAAAAATGAATAAGAAGCTCAATAAATATTATTTGAGGAAAAGTAAAAAAAAGTAATTCCTCCTGACAGCACCTGAAAGGCATTTAAAATAAATCAACTGAAGTACTTTCAAATATTAAGGAGCTGTTATGCCTCAGGCTTAAAAAGTGCATGACCTCGAAAATCTGACAAAATTCAATAGATTTATACTATCTTTATTGCATGAAACAAAGACTTTATATCGATACTTCAGTTTTTGGCGGTTATTTTGACGAGGAATTTTCCGAATTCACAATACCGCTTTTTGAAAGACTTCAGAATGGAGAATTTAGTCTTTTATTCTCCGCTGTTACTCAGGACGAACTGAGTTCTGCACCGGAGAGAGTTAAGAAACTTGTTACAAATTTGAAAGCCGACAACACAGAATTCATGGAAACCAATGACGAGGCTGTCGAATTAGCGTTACAATACATTGAAGAGAAAGTTGTCGGTCACACAAGTTTTGCTGACTGCCTGCATATTGCCTTGGCAACAATAAACCGGGCAGACTATCTGATTAGCTGGAATTTCAAACATATTGTAAATGTCCAGAGAATTCGTGGCTATAATGCAATTAACATCAAGAATGGCTACAAGGAATTAGAAATACGTTCACCCAGAGACTTTATGACCTATGAAGACAATAGCTAAGAAAACGTTTGACGCAGTGAAATTCATGCGTGAACAGCGAGACAAATTGAGTGAAAAGCTCTATAAAATGACAAAAGAGGAAATAGTTGAGTATTTCAGAAAGAAGAAACTGGAAAGTCCGACAAAGCCCAGTGCATAGCTCATACTTTAATAAATACGGGTTTTTGAGTTGCGCTCAAGAGACCGCTGCGCTAAGTTGCGTGTTCGTTGAAACATTTATCTGCATCTGGTTTATAGTTGAGCAACAATTTATTCAGACACTTTTCATAATGTCAGCCGAAACCATATCCCTAGCCGCACATGCGCAATTAATATTTCCCGGCTGATTTCAATCTATATCTTCCGCACTTTATCTCCTTCAAATTCCTTACTTTTGCACAATATTTCTGCAAAAAAGCGCGT
>CAZBZA010000423.1:0-3430 GCA_964495865.1 uncultured Lentimicrobiaceae bacterium | reverse complement strand
TTTTTTTTGCTCCGTGACAAAAAATATGTAAAACGGATCAGGCTCAAAAGTTGTGAGAAAAGATAAATTACTGACTTATATTTTTTTTCCTGCAAACTGTTATTATATAAAACTATAGCCTATATTTGTGTAGCCTCTCCCGGTTTTGGTTCGGACTAAGTTAATCCGCGTTGACAACACCCCCCGGCAAAGGCTGTTTTATACTTTTTTTACACTCCAGAGTCCTGCAATATTGCATTTACCAATTGTTAAACCTAAATCTTAATTTTCCTGCATATCTTGTAATTACTATTCGTCTTATGATTAGACCTACTAAAAATCCACTTTTATTTGATCATTCAACAAATTCGCTCTACTCCTGTGAAATGGCTCCCGGCTTTGCTGTAAACACAATGAAAGTCAATATAGTTATAGTAATAATGCATATAAAGTGCTATTATATACACTATTGACATCACCATAATACGGAATAAACAAAAATCCATAAAAAATAAAGAGTATCACACGAAATAGCCATGAGGAGACTTCCTCACCAACCAAGAATGATATTATGGTGTATTCTATCTAACCTTAAAAATGAAATTAATAACAGATAAAATAGACATGATTGAGAAAAATCACCAACCACTGCCTGCTGCAGACAAGAAAGATGATATTATGATCAATATGGTTAACCTTTAGCTCAGGCACACCTATTATAATCAGTAAGATTTAAGTAACCAGCGAACTTAGCGCAGCGGTCACATGAGCGAAGCGAATAACAAAGCAATCTCATTAACACTTTTAAAAATAAGCAAGATATTAATAACTGAGCGTAGCGATTTCACGAATACCTTTAAAAATAAGCAATCCATGAGTAACTCAGCGAAGCGATTTCACGAACACCTTTAAAAATAAGCAATACGTGAGTAATTCCATGCGACCCGTAAAAAATACCTGCGAAGCAAGCATTAATACCGCTGAAAATAAGCAATGAATTAATAAATAATAACGCATGAAAAATTATCCGCAATATATCCAGTTTAATGGTAGAACCCAGTTGCATTCCGCATGTCTGAATCATAAGTTTGAACTGGTAAATGAACTGATAAAAAAAGGTATAAATATTAATAAACAGGATGCTGACGGTCAATCAGCTCTGTATCTTGCTAAAAACAAGGAAATAATTAAAATTTTATTAGCCGCCGGTGCCAATCCGGATCTTCAGGAAAAGTACGCTGGATATACCGCCCTGATGGATACTCTGATATGGCCAGATAAAAACAAATTTACTCTGTTGGTCAATATAACGGATACAAATATTAAAACCTTTTTCGGATATACTGCTTTGATGTTAGCCGCCCGGAATAATGATCTCGAAGCAATAGACTTACTTATCAGTGTGGGCGCTGATCCATATGTATTAAATAATGAAGGCGAGGATTTTTACGACTTATTGCCTTTAGCAAGCCAGGAAATTATAAAAAGTAATTATCCTGATTTATTAAAAGAAAGGGAATTTCAAAGAAAACAGCCTATCTGTTAACCCAAATTCAGCGTTAGGGAATTCGGATTGGCAAAATAAATCTGATCAATATTTTAAAGTATTTAAAGTTTTAACCCCTTATTTCATTGCTGGGTGTTAACCCAACTTAATCCATTTTGAACAAAACTCTTTATCCTTGTGTACTGAAACCGATGTATCATCCGATGTTAAGCAATGTATCGGATCATTCATCGCCTTCGGAAGAATAATTTTGGTTAAAAACTCATTAAAAACTTAATAATACTAGTATTATTTGCCGCAATTTTGTATCTTTATTATCTGAATAATAGGATATCATGAAAACGCAGGCACTATTATTTATCCTGACCTTAACAGGTCTTAATGCATTTACCCAAAATTCTAAATGCCTGGATATTTCCAACACTATAATTACCAACGTCAAGGCAACCATACAGAGCCAGTCGGTCGATTCTGACGATACTTATTTCATAAAGGCTGAATTTCCCCAAAAATATGATTTAGAAACGTTGAAAACCATTTGCGATACTACAGCAAAGGCAGTAAAAGTTTCTCAAAACTGGACTCTTAATTATGATAAAAATCATGAAAAAGAATTTATTATCAATGGTAAAAAGCTGTTAGTGACCATTTATTTTAACGATAAATTCCTATATTTCGAATTCCCTAATGAATAATTATCATTGTCATTTTTACAAAACCCCGCATCAGGAAATCCGAAACCGGAATTTTGATAAATATTTCACTATCTGGCTTTTAAAATTGCCACCTGAGAATAATAGTTAGTCAATAATTCTCAATACGCTCATTATTAAGAATATACAGAATCGGGTCATTGCGTCCCAATATGTTAATAATCTGCGTCTTATTGATTTGCGTCTTCGCGGCAAATAAAAATCAAACGGAGTATTGCAATATTTTTCAGGGTTTAAAAATTTTCGATAGCGTTCTTCATTCGCAGGCCCACCATGGCCAGTCTTAACAAATCCATACGATCCCAATGTGTTAACTCATTATTTACAAGCAGGTAAGGCTGTGGCGATACCTTGCGTTTTTTCTTGCCAAACGCAATTTGCGCCGGGGGTTTCTGACATTGGTAAATACCCGTTAGCACATTGCCGGAAAACAGGTAAATCCTGTTATCATCAATATTATAAACTATTGCACTCTTATTACCCGCCAATTCGCCAAGCAACGCAAATTCCCTGTAATTGAAGGATGAATGTTTTTTTTCGCCCTGGTAAACATGAAGTGCATACATCGTCAGGGCTGTGTCAGCGCGGGGATACTTGTAAACATAATGCCAGCCTATTGTATCACCAGTTTCAATTATAAATCCGATTGCCCCTTTATGCCACGAAAATCTATCAACATAATTAGTTTCTACCGAAAAACTCCCGTCATCATTTTTTACCCTCGTCCTTTCCTTTTCAATATAGCCCGGACAATATACATCCAGTATCCAATCCAGTTTAGGATTATTGGTGCGAATTACTGATGCCAGGTACCAGTCAACATTCTCATACCCACCAATACCCAAACCAGTAACAATCGTAAGTGCTCCACGCAGAATATCTCCTCCAAAAGAGAAATGAACATCATTCATCTGCTGTACCGCACTGTTATGAATATTGAGAGTGTTGATGGTGGTATCATCAATACTGTAACCGGAGCAGTAGTAATCAGTGCATACCATTTTTAACGTATCAAAAACTCCGGTATTAATATCCTGTGCCTTTAACGCACCTCCGCCTAAACAGAGTAACAGAACGCAAAACATTAATAAGAATAACTTTTTCATTGCATCTGATTTGAAAATCAATTCTATTTATAAAGTTACACATTTTTTCTTAAAAATTTACCCGGAAAGCCTTAAAACAAACAAGCCCATCCTTCTTAATGCGATTTTTAAGTACTTTTGCAGCC
>CAZBZA010000422.1:0-3454 GCA_964495865.1 uncultured Lentimicrobiaceae bacterium | reverse complement strand
AGTGAAGAGTGAAGAGTGAAGAGTGAAAAGTGAAAAGTGAAGAGTGAAGAGTGAATAGTGAAGAGTGAAGAGTGAAGAGTGAAAAGTGAAGAGTGAAGAGTGAAGAGTGACATAGTAGTTAGAATTTATTTATGCTAAAGTTTATTTAGTATAGTTTTCGCTAACGAAGTAAGTTCATCATTGCATAGCTTAAAACGCTTAATAATGAAATATAAATAAGCCCGGCAGTTTAATTAGCCGGGTTTTTCTTTTTACACCTGAAAAATCGATAATTTAGCCATCGGAGGATTCAACTTCCGTATTAATATTTATACAATGCAACTTAATCTTACCAAACCACTTATCATTTTCGACCTCGAAGCAACCGGTGTAAACATTGGCAGCGACAGGATAGTTGAAATTGCCATGTTGAAAGTTTTTCCTGACGGACATGAAGAATTCAGGCGTCACCTTATAAATCCAACCATTCCGATGCCTGAAGTGGTTATTGCCATACACGGCATTACTGACGAAATGGTTAAAAACGAACCCACATTTAAGGAAATTGCGGGCACATTGAATGCTTTTATAGGGAATAGCGACCTATCAGGCTATAATTCAATCAAATACGATATTCCATTGCTGGTTGAAGAGTTTCTTCGCGCAGGTGTTGAATTTGATTTGAAAAATCGTCGGATAATTGATGTGCAGAATATTTTCCATAAAATGGAACCACGAACATTGAAAGCTGCTTACAAATTCTATTGCCAGACCGAACTCATCAATGCACATTCCGCTGAAGCTGATACACGTGCAACTTACGAAGTTTTGAAAGCTCAACTGCAACGCTACGAAGGAGTTGAATACACCGAAAAAGATGGGAGTACCTCCTACCCTGTTGTTAATGATATGAATGCGCTTGATAAATTTTCGTACTACAACCGCAATGCCGACCTGGTTGGCCATATAATTTTTAACGCCAAAGGACAGGAAATTATTAATTTCGGAAAGCATAAAGGAAAAGTGCTTGAAGAAGTTTTCAAAACGGAACCCTCCTACTACGACTGGATGATGAAAGGTGACTTCCCGCTTTCGACGAAAAGAACGATTACCGCTGTGAAATTGCGTAATTTTAACAAAGGGTAAAATAATTTCTATATAAGAAAAATTAGATAGAAAATATGCCTCACTTTCAATTATTAAAAAAGGACTGGCTTTTATCAACTGATCTATAAACTAATGTAATTCAAATGAAAAGGTTTTTCATCTCTGTTTCACGATTAATCAGCATCGCACTGTTTATCCTATTATTAAATTCTGCAACATTTGCACAATGGCAACCACTTGATGGCCCCACCAAACAGGCCGGCGGCTATTCATCCGATATCGGTGTTATTGACAACCGGGCTTTTATTCTGGATGATTGCGATCCTGACTGGGGAATTGTTTACGGATTATATGAAATTACAAACAATGGAAAGAAATTATCGCGGGTTGATAATGTGGGGACTTTTGAAACAGCATCTAGTTTTGCTGCCGATGACCAAACAATTTTTATAGGGATTACAGGCGGAATATTAATTTCGAGTGATAAAGGTAATACATGGGAAGCATATCATTATGCACTTTTTGGTTCTGCAAGCGTTGCTGCTTATTTGGTTAAGGGCGACACTTTGATTGTTAAAAGTGTCGACCACTTTTTCCGATCATATGACAGGGGTATTACCTGGAAACAGATTTCAGGGAAATCGACTCAGAATAATAATGGAAGCTATATGGAATTAGTCGGGCAAAATCTGTTTATGATGGGCTATCACAACCTTTTTAAATCTTCCGACTGGGGCGACAACTGGGTTTCTGTCGGAAGTTCTTGGCCAAGTTTGCTCAATTTACTATATGACGGTTCACGGTTTTACGTTCTCAGCGAATCAGGGCTTTACATTTCATACGACCAAGGGCAAACTTTCACATTTTATGATACTGGCTTTTTGTGGTTAAATACCATTACTAAAAAAGGCAGCTATTTATTAATAGGCACATCACTCGATGACAGAATTTATCGTTCGGATGATAACGGACTTAATTGGATAGGTCTTCCTAATAGCCTGATTGACAATTATGTATTAGATTTAGCATCGACAAGTAACATTGTTTATGCAGGGTTATACGATGGGTATGTTTATTCATTGGATAATGGAGAAAACTGGAATATTGTCCAATCAACCCCCGTACCTGCAAATAAAATTCTTAAAATAGATAGTCAGATATATGCCGGAACCAACAATGGCTTGTTTTGCTTTTCACCTGTTGACTCCATCTGGAAACTTATAAACAAAGAAATCGAATATAATGGAACTAACGATTTCGTAGTCGAAAACACATTGATTTATACGGCTAATGAAGCTGGCGTTTATAAATCAGATAACCATGGGCAATCGTGGAATCTGCTGGGGTTAACAAATAATTCGCCAAAAACTCTGGCAAAATATAACAATGATTTACTAGTCGGGACAAATCGCGACGGGGTATTTTATACAGGAACCGATGGTCAGCTTTGGGTAAGCCGAAATAATGGATTGCCGACCAATGATGAATATGGTAACTATAACCCTTTAATCTCTTCTTTCATAAATAATTCATTTGCGCTGGTGGGGTTTGCCGGTGATGGGTTATTCCGATCAGAAAACAAAGGAGTTACCTGGGAAAAGTGTAATGGTATTGACAACGATACCGTCAGGACTATTATTCAGGCAACAAACGAATATTATGCCGGAACTCATACAGGTGTTTATGTTAGCGATGACAATGGGATAAACTGGATTAAAATGCCTGATCCATCTCTTTCTTCGGATGTTTCGGACCTTTTTCATAATGGGGTTAACCTTTTTGTCAGTTTAAGGAAGGGAGGAGTATATATCTGGGATAAAAACAAAAATTCTTGGCTTAATCTAAATTCAGGAATACCATCTCTAAATGTTATTTCTATTACAGGCGATTCAACAGATCTGGTTATATCCACCTTTTCAAATGGCATCAATACACGAGGAATTAAAGATTACCTGGGAAATGAACTTCTACCGCTAACGGAATCGAATATTTATCCTAACCCTTGCCAGTCAACACTTTGTATAAAAACAAAATCACCTTTTACAAACGATCCGAATATTTCAATAAAAACTATTGATGGCAGAACTGTTGTTTGCAAAATTACTGGAATTCAAAATGGCATCATCTTTATGGATGTTTCGCATCTTCTACCCGGCATGTATATGCTCACTTTAGCTTCAGGAAAAAATAATGAAACATACAAGTTTGTAAAAACAAATGAATAAATGGTTCTTGAAATCTGAAAGAAGTGCTCATCAGGGCTACTTTATCAGAGTGCTTCCCGATTATTTGAAACTTAAAAGCCGAAACTTAAAAAAATGAAAATCATCTGCATCGGCCGTAATTACGCCGAACACGCCAAAGAACT
>CAZBZA010000421.1:0-3457 GCA_964495865.1 uncultured Lentimicrobiaceae bacterium | reverse complement strand
TCCAGTAAAAGAGTGCCCCCAGGTTTAAGTGCCTTTACAACAGCATTATGAACCTGCTGCCGCAACCCGTCAGGAAGATGAACAAATATCAGTGCAATGCAATCGTACTGATCAGGTTCAGGATTCCAGTCGTTGAGCGATTGGATATAATAATTGATGTTGACTCCTTTGTGAGTGGCTAATTTCACAGCTTTCTTCTGACCTTCAACACTTTGATCGAATGCATCAGTTTCCCAGCCCAGCGATGCTGCAAATACAGCATTACGGCCTTCGCCTTCGGCAGGGAATAAAATCCGACCGGGTTTCAGCAAGGAGAGCTGCTCCTTCAAAAACTTGTTCGGCTCAGTGCCGTATATATATTCCTGACGGGCGTAACGCTCATCCCATTGATTTTGCATGTTTTTTCCTTTCTATCCGGCCTGAAAACCGGAGTTAGTCCACTACTATCTCATCAATAAACATCCAGCATTTTTCGCCTTTGCCGGGATGCCATGGAGGACATATGCCCTGATTTACAGCAGTTACTTTTATAAAGCGGAAATTTCCTTTTGCCGGGAATTTCACTTCCTGAATAATGCTGCCTTTCACTTCTTTTTCTGATCCAAAACTGGTTTCTCCAATATTACTGTATGTTACACCATCCTCTGAAGCCTGAACTGTTACTGTTTTGGGTAAAAATATCCACGAATTGTGATCGGAGAGGAAATTACAACTTATTGATTTCATCTGAACGTTTTTACCCATATCAATTACTACATCCAGGTTGTTGCTTTCAAATCCCTGCCAGTTTCCTGCCTGGGCATCGGTTGATGCCAGTATTCCATCAACAAGTGCCAGTTTGCCACCTGATGTGTAAAATTCGGAGTACGGGAATTTGTAAGTAACATCTGCGGCTGCTGCTTTGTTCGTCACAATTTTCCATGATTTTACACTTTCCGACAAATATCCGTCGCGGGCAACCACTGCATATAAAATTCCTGATTTCTTTACTGGAAAAGGGCTCAGATATCGGTTCGAATTTTTCCCGGGAATCTTGTTAAATTCATAATAGATATCCGTTTCCCGGGCTTTGGTTGCAAGTTCGTAGGTAAGTGTTTTGGCAGCCGGATCAATTATTGGCCGAAGATCAGCATTATCGGTGATAATATCCCAGTTATCGGTCCTGAATGAAGGGGAAGGCAAACCAACGCCATTAAAAAATGTTGCTTCTGAAGTATTCGTAAACGCATACCTAACAGATTGCGGTTGTTTTACTTTCGGCGATGAAACCTGCAACGTATTTCCTTGTATTTTTACCGTTGCCGGATAAAAAATCCGGTCAGCACCGGCAATGCTGAAATTGTTAACCGGTGTTTTTGCTATTTTCAAACCATTATCAGCGTGGTCAAATTGCAGGGTAATCGTATTGCCAGATACCTTCATCTCCTTATAGAGCGGTCCCGAATATACGACTTCGGATTTTCCGTAGGTTTTATTCAGCGCCCAGTAGGAAAGCCGTTTCCCGACATCAAGTTTATTTTTTGGATGAATATCTGCAATGTTATCAACCAGGTCCATGGTTACTGCCATTCCTGTATTCGGAAACGAAAGACTTTTCGTTTGTGCTTCTCGCAACAACGCACCTGTGAATGGCTCGCTGTAAGTATAAGGTGCTATCTGTACATAATAAAACGGGAAATCGCCCAGACCCCAGGCCTTGCGCCACGAAGAAATCATGGTATTCATTAACAGCGGATAGAGATTGGCATCTTTCCTGTTCGATTCGCCCTGGTACCAGATGGCTCCTTTTATCGTATAATTGATCAGCGGATTGATCATGGCATTGAAAAGAACGCCGGGAGTTCCAGGCCACCAGGGTGCTCCATTCCAGCGATTCAGATAAAATCCGAGATCAGGTTCATTTTTAATGCTTTCAACAGGTGTCCATACTTCGGCTGGTGTTCCACCCCAGGCTGTGGCAATTAATCCAACAGGCACACCTAATTGCCTGTTTAGTTCAGTACCGAAAAACCATGCTGTCGCACTGAAATCATTTGCTGTATTTGTATCAGCCAGCAGCCAGTTGCCTTTGCAGTTAGTAAGCGGCACGGCTGAAGTGTCCTTTTGAACAGTAAATATCCGAACTGATGAAAATGTTCCTTTTGCTACTTCGTCGCGGATTTCGGGTTTATAAAATTGCCATCCTCCGAGTCCACGCAGGGTAAAATCCATATTCGACTGCCCCGAGCAAACCCATACTTCGCCAATCATCACATTGTCAATGGTTATAGTATAATCACGACCGGTTACGGTCATTTTATACGGGCCACCTGCTGAAGGCGTTTTGATGGTTGTTTTCCAGGTTCCGTCAATTAATGTTTTAGTAACTGAAGGCGACGACAGCCAACTTGCTTCAATGCTCACGGTTTCGCCTGCATCGGCCCAGCCCCAGACATTGATAAGCGAATTTTGCTGTAAAACCATATTGTTGCCGATAAGCGAAGGAAGTTTAACGGCGGCATTAACAGCGAAACTTGAAATTATTCCGGCTGCCAGCAGTAAGAATGCCACAAGCCTGGTATTCATTTTATTCATAGCAGATATTTTTATGCAAATCTAAGATTATTCAATGTGCCAGTGAAACAATGACGCCAATTTGTGAAATGATTTTTAAATGTAACAGTAATCTTTCACAAGTTGTTTTATATATTTGTTACGGACATATTTTATTAAATCAGCAGTCAAATGATCGATATAATAAAGCTAACATCTGAAACTATTGCTAACGAACATATTTGCTGTGCCTTTGCCGATAAAAAATGCGCTGACGGCTACCAGGCGAAGAAAACCTGGTTAATCGACCGTTTTAAACATGATTATGTGTTTAAAAAGCTGAATGTACGTGGAAAAGTTTTTATTCAATACGGTCCTGCTGAGTTTGCCTGGGCACCGGTTACCGCGCCGGGATACATTATGATCGACTGTTTCTGGGTTTCGGGGCAGTTTAAGGAAAAAGGCTATGGGAAAGCACTTTACGATGAGTGTGTTGCGGATTCAAAAGATAAAAACGGTATAATTGCAATAACCGGAAACAAAAAACTGCCTTTCCTTTCGGATAAGAAATTTTTCGAAAAACAAGGTTTTGAATTGTGCGACACAGCTCCGCCATATTTCGAATTGTGGTATAAGCGGTTTAAAAAAGATGCGCCTCTGCCCGTTTTTAATGCTTCTGTTAAAAATGCCGTCTGCGATATTCCATCCGGTCTTGCGGTTTACTATACCGATGCATGCCCGTTTACTGATTTTTACGTAAATATCGAATTGGCCGAAGCCGCAAAAGAAAAGAACATACCGCTGTTAATCAAAAAGATAACTACTATGGAGGAAGCACAGCGTCATTTTGTTCCCTTCACTATTTTTAGTTTGTTCCACAACGGTAAATTCGTAACACAGCAAATATTGAGTAAAAACAGTTTTG
>CAZBZA010000420.1:0-3463 GCA_964495865.1 uncultured Lentimicrobiaceae bacterium | reverse complement strand
TTTTATAAGTTAACCATTAAAGTACGCCCGAAAATTGTTGCCGATGGACTCGATCACGACACATACGACCTTTCGAAAGTAGGAAAACACCTTTCGGCGCTTGAGTTTCACGAAATTGCCGGCCAGCCTGAAACCCTTGTAATCGATATGCGAAATCATTACGAAAGCGAGATTGGACGTTTCGAAAATGCAATTTGCCCTGATGCGGATACATTCAAGGGTGCTATTCAAATGGTGATCCGCGAGTATGAAGACCAGAAAGATAAAAAGATTTTGTTATACTGCACCGGCGGTATCCGTTGCGAGAAAGCCAGTTCGTTCCTCCTGCATAATGGATTTAATGATGTTTCGCAGCTATACGGCGGAATTATTGAGTATGCACAGCAAATCAAATATTTGGGGCTTACCTCAAAGTTTATAGGTAAAAATTTCGTTTTCGACGAACGCCTTGGTGAAACAATTGACGGACAAGTAATTTCTCATTGCCACCAATGTGGAAACCCAGCCGATACACATGTAAACTGTGCGAACGACGATTGCCACCTGTTGTTTATCCAGTGCGCTGAATGTGCCGGGAAATATGAGAAATGTTGCTCCGACGAATGCCGCGATATTACGCATCTTCCGCTTGAAGCCCGCCGCGAACTGCGGACTGTGAATCATGATAAATATGCCGGAAGTAAAATTTACAAGAGTAAACTATCGCCATTTCTGATGAAGGGAAGTATACAAAAGGAGCAAACAGAAGCCATTCATGGATAATTTCTGGCAAACCATTAAGAGGCCCATTATTGCTTTGGCACCCATGGAAGATGTTACCGACACCGTTTTCCGCGAGGTGGTACTTTCGGTTTCGGATGTTGATGCTTTGAACGTAGTATTTACTGAATTTACCTCCACCGATGGCTTGTGTCACGAAAAAGGCCGTCCCAAAGTGATTGAACGATTGATGGTGAATGCCAGTGAAATGAAATTGTTGAAATCGCGCAATACGAAACTGGTGGCCCAGATATGGGGAAGCGATCCCGAAAAGTTCCGGCAAAGTGCACAACTTATTACTGAAATGAATCTTTTCGACGGAATCGACATTAATATGGGATGTCCTGTTAAAAAGGTAGTGAAAAATAAAAGTTGCGCCAATCTGATCAACTTTCCCGACCTGGCAAAGGAAATAGTTTATGCCACTTCAGAATCAACATCTTTACCTGTAAGTGTAAAAACACGAATTGGTTTCAGCCGAATAAATACCGAGGAATGGATTAACCATTTGCTCGAAACAGAACCGAAAGCTATTACTATTCATGGCCGTACCCGCAAAATGATGTCGAACGGACCAGCGCTCTGGGACGAAATAGGAAAAGCTGTTACTCTGCGAAACCAACTCGGGAGTTCTACGGTTATGCTCGGAAATGGGGATGTGATCAGCTATCCGGATGCAATAAACCGTATTGAAACGTATGGTGTAGAAGGCGTAATGGTTGGAACCGGCGTATTTAAAAATCCATGGATGTTCAACAGTATGCCAGTTGAAATAACCATTAAACGCCGTATCCAGTTGATGCACAAACATATATTACTCTATGAAAATACCTGGGGCAACTGTAAAGATTACAATGTGCTGAAACGTTTTTTCAAAATTTATCTGAACGGATTTGCCGGTTCAGCGCATTGGCGCGATAAATTTATGCGGGCGCATGGTTATGCCGAAGCACTGGTATTACTAACTGAACTTGAAGAAGAACAAAATGCACAATTAGTTGTATAGTTTTTGCGGAGAATTTTAAAATCAGAAAAGCACAAGAGGATACTTTCACTTGGCTATTCTAAATTTACAAGAGAAAGCAAACAATATTCTTCACTTTTTGTTAATTATTAATAAGCCTTAAGGTTCTTCTCTTTTATTCGGTGACGCAAACATATTTTTCTATCCGGAGAATAGCGGTATCACTTGAAATCGAAGGTGTTCCCTTCAATAGGACAACATTCAAAACTAACACCGGATTAATCATACCCATGAATCTTTCAGAAAATTTAGCTGAGGCAACTCAGGCTAAAACAATTGTGCGTCAGCCTTTTTCAGAGTTTTTACAAAACTTCAGGAATAAATTAGATGTAGTATTTCATCAACGAACTGATATTAATCAGCTCGAAAGCCGCCGCGGTCTGCCTCCCTTTGTTATGCGCGAATTACTTTCAGCGGATCCCTTTTCGGCATTTATCCCTTCGGCTTATGGCGGTCGCGGAGCGCATACTCACGAAGGCATCGAAATGATATCAACGGCTTCGTATGAGTCGTTAGCACTTGGTCTTACTTTCGGTATCAACTGGGCGCTGTTTCTGCAACCGGTAAATAAATATGGCAACGATAAAATAAAAGCTCCGGTTTTTAAAGGTTTTCTTACGGATAAAAAAATGGGTGGTCTCATGATCACCGAACCCGGCCACGGTAGTGATGCGCTGAATATGCAGACTTCCTTCACCGAAGAGCATGACCATTATCACCTGAAAGGCACCAAACACTGGGCTGGACTTACCGGCTGGGCCGATTACTGGCTGCTTACCGCACGGCGGAAAACCAGCGGTGGCGAACTGATGCGCGATATTGATTTCTTTGTGTCCGATAACAATAAAACCGGCCAGATCATTGATGTGGAAGAGTATTTCGAAAACCTCGGATTGTATATGATCCCATACGGACGAAATAAAATTGATGTGAAAATTCCGCGTTTATACCGCCTGGAGCCTGAAACTACCGGTATTTCGATGATGCTGGATACATTTCACCGTAGCCGCCTCGAAATACCTGCTATGGCACACGGGTTTATCAAACGTATGCTCGACGAAGCAATCAGCCATTGCGAAACGCGTTTCGTAGGCGGACAAAGCCTTTTCAAATACGACCAGGTGCAGCAACGGCTTGCAAGCATTCAGTCAGCATTTACCATTTCATCAGCCATTTGTGCGCATAGCAGCGACAATGCTGGTGTGGAAATTGACCTGGCTCCGCACGGGCTTAAAGCCAATTCGGCAAAAACAGTTGCTACCGACCTGATGCAGGAAGCCGCGCAGCAATTGTTTCAACTTGTTGGTGCAAAGGCATTCAAACACAATCATATCGCTGGTCGGGCAATAGTCGATAGCCGACCGTTCCAGATTTTTGAAGGATCAAATGATATTTTATATGCCCAAATTTCGGAAGCAGTTGTGAAACTGATGAAACAAGCTAAAGAAACTAATTTGTTCCAGTTCCTTAAAAGTTTTTCACTTACCGCGAAGTCAGCCGAACAATTGCAGGAACTTCTCAATTTTAATATTGATACCCAATTGCCTCAACGCAAGCTTGTTGAACTTGGGAAAGTTATTGGCCGAATTGTTTCGATGGAAATGGTTATCGACCTTGGACAAAAAGGCTACCTGCCTGATTTGATTGCCAACAGTCTGAATATGATTAAACAAGAACTTA
>CAZBZA010000419.1:0-3476 GCA_964495865.1 uncultured Lentimicrobiaceae bacterium | reverse complement strand
AACGAGTGTATATACGCAATATTGCGTATATCTCAGCTTTGTACGTACCCTTACTTTAGGCTCTACACATAGCCGAAACTCCATGCTAATATATAACATTATTATATATCCAACTCATCCATCGGACTTTTTATTTTTTCAAACCCCTTTGTAGTAATGTGTGTATAAATTTCGGTGGTTTTACTGCTTGAATGTCCCATCATCGACTGTATATACCTTAAATCCACTCCGTTTTCGAGGCAATGGGTGGCAAACGTATGCCGCAACATTTTGGGTGTTACATTTTTGCTGATGCCTGCCGCCTGCGCTGCACCCTTAACCACCTGCTGTACCGACCTTACTGAATATAACTTGCCACTCACCCCCGTAAATATAAGCTCCCCAGGCTTATACTCCTCCTTATAGGCATCAAGCAAGGGCAGCACTTTTGATGACAAAATAGTATAACGATCCTTACGCCCTTTCGCCTTTGCAACAAATATTTTCATTCGCGAACGGTCAATATCGCTGAATTTTAGCTTTACTATCTCACTCAGCCTTAAACCTGCCGAATATCCGAACATGATAATGAGTTTGTGTTTACAATTGGTCTGATTTTTTATCATAGCCGAAATTTCTTCCGTATTAAGCACCTCGGGCAAGGTTTTATCGCGTTTCGGACGATCGACAAAATAAAATTTCCGCTGTCCTTTCAGCACTTTTTCATAGTAAAACTTTATCGCATTTATTGCCACATTCTGATACGATACCGACACACGCCTTTCGGTAATTAAGAACCGCAGAAACTCAAGTATTTGCGGCTCAGTAATGAGGTCAATTTCAAATCGGAAAAAATAATTTATAAACTCTTCGAAAGCCGAAATGTAATTCTTTCGCGTATTGTCACTGTAAACAAGTTCAGTAAGCTTTTGTAAATACGTATCGGGAACCTTACGGTAATTGGGTATATCAAGCGCCGAAATCCTTTTTACACCGGCTTCCCCGGCTGCTTCCTGTTCCATAATAAGGGTCAGATGTTCGTTGCTGCTTACATCCGAAATCTGCTGTACAAAATTGTCAGAAAAAGGGATTGTCCACCATTTGTTTTTTATGTCCCATGTGTGATACGGTATTTGCTTTATAGCTTCGATAAGCTTTTTATTAAAACCGGCAATTATTTTTACCCGTCCCGACCTGGTTTTTATAAGCAATACTTCGTTACGGTTAATAATGCGGGTGTTTGCGCTGCCTGCCACCGGTGCAATGGTATTGTGATCCTTAATTTCGCTTATCCGGTTGCCGAAATGATCATTAATCAGATCGAGGTTGCCCGGATAGTTGGGTATTTCCCAACGATAATCGCTCTTAAGCCATCGGCTGTAACGCAACGAAAGCACAAACTTTACATCCGCATCGCTCTTTGGCATTTTAAGCAATATCTTTCTGTTAATGAGCTCAATAAAAACATCTTTGATGACTTCCGGCATTGATTGCGGCCTAATAACTTCAACAGATGGCGTATCGGCCTTGAGTCCTTCAAGCTCTATCCCTGCAACACGGCTCAATAGAGTTAAATTTTCAACAGACTGCTGTGTGTCAGGCATATGCCAGGCTCTCAGGGTCTGGCTCCAGGCCGAACCTTCAATTTTTTTTACCATCGAAATGGCATTTGTGTTATAAATAAAATCGAGCCTGATACGTGCCTCTTCTTTGTGTATAATTTGCGAAACAGTAATTTTCATAATTGCGTATATTAATCCTATATCAAAGATATGCGAATAAACTTTCTAAAATCTGCTATAAGTATAAAAAAATAATGTTCAGCCAGGCTATTGGTATAACTAACTTTACTGAGCATATAAATAAATTTAAAAAGCATTAAACTAATTCTTTTTCAATATGTGTTGCAACGAATGATAACTATTAAATGTGCCTGTTTTCGTTCTTCCTATCAAGCCACAAAAATAATATCCGGCACATTGCCGTTTCGATGCCGGTTTTTCATTATCTTTTCGTATCTTTATACTGAAGATGTGAACACCTGAACACGAATCAGGAAGCCTTTACATGCTGACAATCGAACACATCCAAACCACTACTGTTTATACTTTAAACTACTAACCAATTATAATTAACCATATTATTAACCTTAAAATCTCAAAAACCATGAGCAAAGTTAATGTAGTAATCGGAGCATTGGCAGGCGTTGCTGTTGGCGCGCTGCTTGGCGTATTGTTTGCCCCCGACAAAGGGACCGAAACCCGCAAAAAAATTGCCAAAAAAAGCAAGGACACATCGGATTCGCTTAAGCACAAATTCAACGAATTTGTCGACAACATCACCGAACATTTCGAAAAAGTAAAAGATGAAGCTGCTGAAGTGAAAGAAAAGGCAGATGCTAATTAATAGCTTCAGGATTTGCAGATGCATGACCGATTTCGAAAAAAAAAATCACTTATTCCGTTGTTCCCAGCTTGGGAAAAACATAGTGTTTCCGTGCCTGCGCATTGATGCCTGGCATGGAAACACTTTTAAGCTGTAGCTCCAAAAGGCGAAATTCCGGCATAGTATTTCATTTTATCATCCACCCTGAAACCGCTACGGCTCATTATCAGCAGCATATAAAATTCAGGCCCTTGCGACCTTGTATGCCGATTATTCGCAGTGCTTAAAGCCTTAGCGGTAAAAAAAATAACGGCATATTGCATTCAAAATACAATCACACATTTAATAACCACAGTTTATAAATCACAAAATGAAAGAAAAGGAAAACGTACTCGAACCTCTGTGGGAACGGGCAGAAGATTACGGCAAAACCAGCATCGAACTGCTAAAGCTCAAATCAATTGATAAAGCATCGGATGTGGTGTCCACACTCCTGCCTTACATGATAGTAATTGTTCTTACCATAATTTTCCTGGTATTTGTAAATCTGGGTATTGCTTTCTGGCTGGGCGCAATATGGGGCTCCATATTTCTTGGTTTTTTTGCCGTAGCAGTATTTTACGGTCTGTGCGGAATTATTATCCATGTTTTCTTTCACGATAAACTGAAGGAACGTATTCGCAACACCGTTATCAAACTTTTGCTAAAATAAAGCTCTATGTCCGAAAATACACCCTATACAAATCTTAAAGCGGCAATCGAAGTCCTCGAAAAGCAGCAGACCGAAAAGCGTCAATTGCTTCAGGAAGAGTTTAAAGCAACTTATGAAAACTTAAACCCATTCAACTTTATAAAAAATTCCTTCAGTGCTGTAGCCGGTTCGCCCGAAATACGAAACAATCTTCTCTCCGTTATAATTCCATTGGTAAGCGGAATACTCACAAAAAGAGCCTTTGCCGCCGGCAACCGTTCGAACACAGTGAAACAGGCAGGTATTTTGTTCCTCGATGGGCTCAACCGTTATATCACCCGCAATCCGGAAATTATAACCACGGTGAGTAATTTTATCCTGAGCTTTTTCGGTAAGAAGAAAACAAAGACTGAAGAAGTCG
>CAZBZA010000418.1:0-3485 GCA_964495865.1 uncultured Lentimicrobiaceae bacterium | reverse complement strand
CCAGAGCAATTTACCGGTTACAGCATCAATTCCCATTAAATGGTAGGCGCTGAAAGTAACCAGTATTTTTTGCGAAGGCAGATTGATCATCACAGGAGAATTGTAACCGGGAACTTCACCAAATCCTTTGCATGACCAGTTTATCTTACCCGTAAAACGGTTTAATGAAACCACATTGTTATCCACACCACCCGGAGTTAGAAATACCTGGTCGCCATCAATTAAAGGAGATTCGGCATGTCCGAAAAGTGTGAATTTGCCACCAAGATCTTTAAGCATATCAACTGACCAAACTTTTTTACCAGATTGAGCATTAAGGCAGTAAAGGTTTCCAAGCCCCGAGCAAACATAAATCAAATCGCCGACCACGGTAGGAGTGGAGCGTGATCCCTGGTAGGAAACCACCCATTCCTTGCCAAAATCCGATTTCCAAAGGAGTTTTCCCTGCAGATCAAACGCAAAAAGATATGCAATGCTGTCGACTTCACCGGTGATGTATACACGGTCGTTTGTTATAGCCGGCGGGCCATATCCGTTTCCGACCTCAGTATTGCTCCAAAGTAAAGCCGGACCTTCGGCAGGCCAGGAAGTCATAAGATTTTTTTCAGGATAAACCCCATCGCGGTTAAGTCCGCGGAATTGTGCAATAACCTGTGCCTGAAGTCCTGCAGATATCAAAATCGCTATGCAGGCCAGGAAAAATACTTTACGGATCATAGTGTGAGTATTAAGAATTTTTTATCGAAATCCGATTTACGAATCAGGCTCAGCCGGGAAAGTCGCAATTCACAAAGTAAAAATATGCTATTGCTGAATATGTCAGATATTATTTTGATAAATGACTGGAAATAGTCGTTGAAATGCAGGAAACGATCTGCAAGCGAGTTTACACCCACTACTTTATAAGACCCAAGTCTCAAATTACAAATTCCAAATCCCAAGGTGTTTAACAGGAAGGTTTTGGGATTTGGAACTTGGGACTTGGAATTAATTTTAACGGTTACTCATTTGAAACTATCTTATACACTTTATCACGTCGTCTCACCGTTCTCGAAACCGGAAACGTCGGCCCCTCTCCTTTCACAGCCATTTCACAGGGCATATCGTTTTTAACCAATCCCGAAACTACAGCTTCGTAAACTCCGGTTGTAGGACCGATAATTTCAATCTGATCGCCATTTGCAATTTCGTGCGAATCCATACGAACATGAGCAATGCCTGATTTTGCAAAATAATTGGCAACCATTCCCACATAAATTTTCTTTGTGGTAGCTAACGAACCATGTACCTGCGACCATTCGCCAAGTTTGCGGCCCATGTAATAGCCTTCCCAGAAACCACGGTTATACACAGTGGCGAGTTCGGTATCCCAACGTTCAATATTTTCGGGTGTAAAATCGTTGTTGAAATATGCGCTCACAGCTTCGCTGTAGCAACGTGTAACCGTTTTTACATATTCGGGCGAACGGCCGCGACCTTCAATTTTAAGTACCGTAACACCGGCAGCCAGTACTTTATCGAGTAGTTGTATGGTTTTCAAATCTTTAGGCGACATAATGTATTCGTTGTCGATTTCAAGTTCGGTATCGCTTTCCTTGTCTTTAACAGTATAGGTGCGACGGCAATCCTGCAGGCAAGCCCCGCGGTTGGCAGAAGAATTGTGGTTATGAAGGCTCAGATAGCATTTCCCGCTTACGGCCATGCAAAGAGCTCCATGAACAAAAACTTCGATTTTTATCAAATCACCTTTGGGCCCGCGGATATTCTGCTCTTTTATCTGACGGGTAATAGCTGCAACCTGATCCAGTGAAAGTTCGCGGGCGGTAACCATTACATCGGCGTAGCGGGAGTAAAATTTCACCGCCGAAATATTTGTGATGTTGCACTGGGTTGAAATATGGATTTCAACACCCTGCTCTTTAGCATATTCGAGCACGGCAAGGTCGGAAGCAATTATGGCAGTAACGCCATTGGCTTTGGCGGCATCAATAGTACGCTGAACTTCTTCAATTTCATTATCGTAAATAACCGTGTTCATCGTAAGGTAGCTTTTCACGTTGAACTGCCGGCAGATACGTGTAATTTTTGCCAGGTCATCCAACGTAAAATTTACGCTGGAACGTGCGCGCATATTAAGCTTGCCCACCCCGAAATACACCGATCCGGCACCGCCCTGTATGGCAGCCATCAGCGACTCGTAGGAGCCAACGGGCGACATGATTTCTATTTCCTGAAACGACATTAACGGATGAATTTTGTGCAAAGATAGATGAAATTGAGCTGTTCATGTGATTGATTAATCCCCTGTATATCAATGGCCAGGCAAATAATCAGGCTAAAAATTCCAAATAATTTTCCGGAGTTATTACAGTTATTGTTGAATTTTCGTAAGTTTTTAAAAATTCATCTGGGATTTTAGAAGTCCGGCTTGACCATTTAAACTCAAATCCGGCTAAAGCACCCCCTGACTCTTCAATTAAATCTATTTCTTTTTGATCGTATGTGCGCCAGAAATAGTAATTGCATGTTTTACCACTGTAATGGTTCCTTTTAAGTCTTTCAGCTATACAATAGTTTTCCCAAAGTCGGCCAACATCATCACGTAGTTGATACCTGTTGAAATTTGCTATCACTGCATTGCGGATGCCATTATCCCAAAAGTAATACCGGGGCGATTTGGATATTTCTTTACGCAAATTACGGCTAAACCCTTGGTGCGAGAAGATTATAAAACATTTCTGAAGAAGTTCAAGGTAGCGTTCAACGGTTTTACGGTTTACCCGAAGCGTTCCTGCCAATTCGTGAAGAGAAACATCATTTCCTATTTGAAATGCAAGCAAACGCAGGAGGTTTATTATAAAAAGTGAGTCCTTAAGATTATCAAGTTCAAGTATGTCTTTTAATAAATATCCATTTTTTATCGACTCTAAAACTTCAATCTTTTCTTCGGTATTTTCAGCTAAAACCACTTGTGGATAAAGCCCAAAGATTAAATGATCTTCCAGATGTTCCTTTGATTGCAGAAAATTCTCCTGTAATTCAGCCTGGGCAAATGGGAATAAAGTAAAATTTGTTCCCCTGCCTGTTAGTGGCTCGCCAATATTACGGTGCAGGTCGAATGTAGATGAACCCGTAACAAACACCCCAACATCACCAATAGTGTCTACCAGAAGTTTGAGATTTGATCCGATATTAGGAATTTTCTGGGCTTCATCAATGAAAAGGAAATCGTATCCGGCGACAAATTTTTTCAATACCGCACTTCGCTGACTTGATAAAATCTCTGATACATCAAGGTTTTCTCCATGAACCAACAATATCTTTTTGTTGGTCATTTCGCTCATTATTTCATTCATTAGTATTGTTTTCCCTGTTCGTCGCGCACCAAAAAGGCCAATTACTTTGCCGGGCTTTAATGCCGCAAGTATTCTGTTTTTAATAATTCTTGATACCATAGTGTAAATATTTAGCATAATTTCTACATC
>CAZBZA010000417.1:0-3497 GCA_964495865.1 uncultured Lentimicrobiaceae bacterium | reverse complement strand
GTTGTAAATGACCATACGTAGTTTTCGGTAAGGGCAATCCCGTCAGTGTTTTTAGCACCGGTAGTAATTGTACATACATAAAGAGTGTTGGCAGTTAGCGGTCCCGACGGATCGAATGAGGCAGTATTGCCGGAATACGAAACGGTTCCGGATACTGTATTTAAGCCTTGTTTAACTGTAAATGTCGATGTAGTAATTGTCAGCGGATCCATTGCCATGCTGAAGGTGGCAGTAATTGTTTTTTCAACCAAAACACCAGTGGCATTATTAGTTGGGTCAGTCGAAATTACGGTTGGGCCCAAAAGTGATCCGGTGGTAAATGACCACACATAATTGTTTTCTAATGGTGTGCCAGCTTTATTTTTTGCGCCGGTGGTAATAGTCCCGGTATATAACGTATTGGGTGCGAGTTCGCCTGTTGGTGTAAACGAAGCTGTAATTCCGGAATATGAAACTACTCCTGCAATTGCCAGCGAACCTTGTTTCAGGGTAAACGTTGCCGAAGTTATAGTTAGTGAATCCATGGGAACACTAAACGTAGCGGTAACTACCTTATTAATAAATACACCGGTTGCATTGTTCGCCGGGTCAGTTGAAATTACTGTAGGCGACAGTACAATACCTGTACTGAAAGTCCACACATAGTTAGTCTGTAAAGCATTTCCTTTTAAATCCTTTACGGTTGATTTAACCGTTCCGGTATAGGTGGTGTTCTCCACAAGAGGTGAAGTGGGTACAAAACTCAATGTGGCATTTGTGTTGTTATAGGTAAGCGCACCTGTAACCGGAACAGTCGATTTTGCTCCCCC
The DNA here is from genome assembly GCA_964495865.1 of uncultured Lentimicrobiaceae bacterium. Lineage (GTDB taxonomy): Bacteria > Bacteroidota > Bacteroidia > Bacteroidales > UBA4417 > UBA4417. The sequence continues at coordinate 2,688 of CAZBZA010000417.1, read as the reverse complement.
GGTAAGGATAAAAGATGCCTGTGTGATAGTTGCAGGATTCATCTCTTCGTTAAATGTAACCGTAATAATCTGGTTAAGCGGCACATTGGTAGCCCCGTTAGCAGGGTTTGTAGATTCCACTTCAGGACATACTCCCGGGATTTCCACATAGTCATCTTTTTTACAGCCTTGCGTTAGTGCTACAAGTACTAAGAGCATTACGACCGGAGTCATCCAAAATCTTGTTCGATTTGTTTTCATTTTGATTGGTTTAAATCGTGATAAAATTTTCACGGGACAAAGTACTGACCATAATTCCTGGATCGTGTTACACAATACTAAGTAAGAGTTACACCATTCACACATTTCTGTTCTGTTTGCGGTTATGCTTCATTTACAGTATGTTAATGTGTGAATTATATAACTTATTGCTAAAGTTGTGTAACTAAATTCCTTTGAAACGGGCCGAACTTTGTAAAAAATTTGAGCTCTGCGCAAAGCAGATCAAAAGTCAAAAATCAAAAGATAAATGCCTGCAGAACAAAATCCATTAACCATTTTTTTTAAAAGCACTTTTTTAGCATTCAGGCGAATAAGCGATAAGTTTCGCGTGCTGATCAGCAAGCATAAATGGGTAAAAGCTCTGCTGATAGGTATAAGTGTGCCTGCAGTTATTGTGGGCATTGCCATTTTATTTATTTCCCCGATCACGAAATACCTGGTCGAAAAATATGATTTGAAATATACAGGAAGGCAAATTACACTGGACTGGGCTTTTGTGAACCCATTTACCGGCTATGTGCATTTCAACAATCTTAATGTGTATGAATTGGAAAGCGACAGTGTTTTTCTTTCAATAGAAGGGGTAAATGCAAATTTCGCGTTGCTCAAAATGTTATCCGGCACTTACGAAATAAGCGAACTTACATTAAATAAACCCCAAGGTATAATAATACAGATCGATTCGAATTTGAATTTTGATGATCTGATTTTACGGTTTTCAAAAAAAGTTGATTCAGTTAAAGCTGTTTCGGCGGTGCATTTTAATATGCTGAATATTAAGATTGTTGGCGGCGAATTTTATTATCGCGAACGGGTAACTCCTATTAATTACTTTATTACAAAAGTGAATATCGAAAGCCCCGGACTGTATTGGGATACAGATACCATTGCTGCAAAGTTTTCGTTTTTATCAGGCATTGGTGGCGGAGGGATGAATGGTAATTTTACTATTAATACCAAAAATAGCGATTTCCGGCTGGCTGTTCAGGCTCAAAAGTTCGATCTGAATCTCATGGAACAATACCTCAGAGAATTGACCAACTTTGGATATTTTACCGGCAATATTGATGCAGATCTGAAAGTTAAAGGCAACTTTAAATCGGCTGAAAATGTATCTTTTGAAGGGCTTTTGGCGATAAATGATTTTCGGACCGGTGAAAAACCAGGAGATGATTATGCCTCTTTTCATAAACTGGCTTTAGCTATAATTGAGCTGAGTCCTAATAACCACAAATATCTTTTCGATTCGGTTTCGCTCAATAATCCTTATTTTAAATACGAACGTTACGATTACCTGGATAACCTTACGCGTATGTTTGTTTCGGAAGAATCTACAAATGCTGTCGAATCGCAGGGCGGAAAGTTTAACCTTGTTCTCGAAATAGGAAATTATATAAAACGACTGTCGCAAAATTTCTTCCGTAGCAATTACAAAATAAACCGCCTGGCGATATACAGCGGCGACCTTGAGTTCAGTGATTATTCGCTTAGCGAAAAATTCAATATTCATCTGAATCCTTTGAATGTACTGGCCGATTCAATCATAAAAAACAAAAAAAGAGTTAACGTTTCCATTACGTCCGGTATAAAGCCTTACGGGAATGCATCGGTTAAGCTGAGTATAAACCCAAACGATACTTCTGATTTTGACCTGGATTATGTGTTGCAAAAACTTCCGGTTGCCATGTTTAACCCCTATTTAATTCAATATACTTCCTTTCCTGTTGATCGCGGAACTCTTTCGGTAAAAGGCACATGGAACGTGAGAAACGGAAATATTAAAAGCACTAATCACCTGGTGTTAATTGATCCACGCTTAACAAAGCGCGAAAAAACCAACGATATTAAGCGGCTTCCTATGCGGCTTATCATGGCCCTAACCCGCGAGCGCGGTAATGTAATTGATTATGAAGTCCCGATAAGTGGTGATTTGAAGGATCCTAAATTTCATTTACGCGATGTTATTATTGATGTGCTGGGGAATGTATTTGTTAAGCCTGCAACTACTGCCTACCGCATGGAGGTGAAACATACAGAACTCGAAATTGAAAAAGCACTCACCCTCAAATGGGAGATGCGCGGCAGTTCACTTAACAAGGAACAGGGAAAGTTTATTGAGCGAATGGCCGATTTCCTGGAAGATAACCCGGATGCCTCCATTGCGGTTTCGCCACAACAGTTTTCGGTTAAAGAAAAGGAATACATCATGTTGTATGAAGCGAAGAAAAAATATTTCATGACAACTGAGAGTAAAAGAGAAAAATATTTCAGCCGTGAAGATGCAGAACAAGTAGATAATATGTCGATTAAGGATGAAGAGTTTGTTAAGTATTTGAATCGGCAAACTGCTGATTCAATGCTGTTTACAACCCAGGATAAATGCAACAGGCTTTTGGGGGCAACATTTGTTGAAGCCAAATACAATCA
>CAZBZA010000416.1:0-3502 GCA_964495865.1 uncultured Lentimicrobiaceae bacterium | reverse complement strand
AGAGGTTCCGGATTCTTCATTTTGAGATCCCACATTTTGAGTTTGTCCCAATCTTCGCGATACTCAGGCTGAACATCCATGGTACGGAAGTCAACATCAATTTTGGGGACATCAATCTGGATATAACCTCCGCTTGTAAAATCAAGAACTTCACCTTCGGGAAGTTTAACAACAAATTCTTTAATAAATGTGGCAACGTTATCATTAGATACAACTTCACATTCCCATTTTTTGATGCCGAAAACTTCTTTGGGGATTTCGATGGTCATGCTTTCGCGAACTTTCACCTGGCATCCAAGTCGCCAGTCCTCCTGTATCTGCTTACGTGTAAAAAAGCCAACCTCCGTCGGAAGAATTGAACCTCCGCCTGAATGAACCTGGCATTTGCACATTCCGCAGGTACCTCCGCCACCGCAGGCTGAAGGCAGAAAAAGTTTTGCATCGGATAAAGTCGAAAGCAGGGTTGAGCCACCGTTGACATTTAACTCTTTCTCCCCATTTATAATTATTGTGACTGGTCCGGATGGAGCAAGTTTAGCTTTTGCATAAAGCAACATCATAACAAGCAATATGATGACGAACAGGAAAATGATTGTTCCAACAATCAACGGGCCTGATAATGTGCCTAAGAATAATAAGGTAGGTGCTATCATAACAAGTACTGATCTTTAGATTTTTATTCCCATAAAGCTCATGAATGCAATTGCCATGAGTCCGGTTATTATAAAAGTAATGCCCAATCCGCGAAGAGGTTTAGGAATATTTGAGTATGAAATTTTTTCGCGGATAGCAGCCAGAGTTGCAATAGCAAGGAACCATCCTATTCCTGAGCCAAAAGCAAAAACGGTTACTTCGCTTATGGTAGTATATTCTCGTTCCTGAACAAATAAAGCTACACCAAGTATTGCGCAGTTTACAGCTATAAGCGGAAGAAATATGCCTAATGCATTATAAAGGGATGGGGAGAATTTCTCCACTACCATTTCGACTAACTGAACAATTGCAGCAATTACTGCTATAAAAATAATGAAACTCAGGTAACTGAGATCAAGATCTGCAAGTTCGGGACTGAGCCATGCCAGGGCTCCGGGTTTTAAGAGGTAATAATCAACAAGCCAGTTAACAGGCGCTGTAACTACAAGAACAAAAACCACGGCTAATCCAAGACCAACAGAAGTTTTAACAGTTTTGGATACTGCCAGGTACGAACACATCCCAAGGAAATATGCAAATATCATATTATCGATGAAGATGCTGCGTACAAACAAGTTAAATAAATTGTCCATTTTTTTTTCAGTAATCAGGTTAAAAGTAATTTAGTTTCAGAATTCCAGTCTATTTTTTTTAAAATCCGAGTTAACATACTCCGGAAAAATATTACTCCTGTAATTCTTTAGTTCGGCTACGTTGTACCCATATAATGATTCCTATTGTGATTAATGCCATTGGAGGCAGAATCATAAGTCCGTTATCCATGTAACCCCATTCGTAAAATGTTTTTGGAATAACCGATATCCCGAAAAATTTACCCGAGCCAAGCAGTTCGCGGAAAAAAGCGACGATAACAAGAATGAGTCCATAACCCAGACCATTTCCAATACCATCAACAAACGAAGGCCATGGTTTATTACCCATTGCATATGCTTCGAGGCGTCCCATGAGGATACAGTTTGTAATAATCAGACCTACAAAAACTGAAAGTTTCTTGCTTACATCATATACATATGCTTTCAGGAGCTGATCAACGATGATTACAAGAGCTGCAACTACAGCAAGCTGAACAATAATACGTATCCTCGAAGGAATGGTATTACGCAGAACCGAAATAATAAGGCTTGCAAAAGCTGTAACAACAGTTACTGACAGTGCCATTACTAAAGCCGGTTTCAGTTGAACGGTAACTGCCAGTGCCGAACATATTCCCAATACCTGAACAGTAACAGGATTTTCGAGATTGAAAGGGTTCTTAAGCAGCTTGAGTATCTTAGCTGAGAACATCGGCTCCTTTTCTTTTGCTATTTTCAATTCGCTCATTTTTTTATCTGTTTTTTAAAGTAAGCTTCATAATTAGTCAGATTATCGAGCAACATTTTCTCAACACCTTTGCTTGTAATGGTTCCACCCGAAATAGCATCAACGCCATGAATATCATCAGGTTTAGCACCTCCTTTTACTATTGTAATCGAAACAAGTTTACCATCTTCTGTAAAAATCTGTTTTCCTATAAATGGTTTCATAAACCAATCCTGGTTAATTTCGGCACCTAGCCCCGGAGTTTCTCCTTTATGATCGAAAACGGTTCCGAAAATGGTATTAAAGTCATTTTTAAATGACATATAACCCCAAACAGGTCCCCAGAGACCTTTACCACGCAATGGTACAATATAAGCAGTGTCCCCGTTATCAAGAGCCGCAATAAAAACCGGAAGAGTTTGTTTATCAAGCGGTTTCTTGAGTTCATTATTCAATTCGATGGAAAAAACTTTTGCAGCATCCTGTTCAATTACATCACCTTTACTATTAACAGCAATAGCAGTTTTTATAAATTTTGAATAAACTTCCCCAACCTGATTTTTGGGTATTTCAGCCACAGGAATATTAACGGATGAAAGAATATTTTGCATCTTCTCAATGCGAATATTGGCTTCCTGAGAAGGTTTTAGCATTACTGCTACTATGGTGAGAGAAACTGCTATTACCACTACCATAATAATGGAATAGACGAAAATATATTTATTACTATGTTGCATATCGTAGGTCAGAATTAAGATTTAACAACTGCTGCAGCTCTTTTCAGCCTCTTCTTGATATTGGCTTCTACCACATAATGGTCGATTAGCGGCGCGAAGGCATTCATAAGAAGAATGGCTAACATAACTCCTTCAGGGTAGGCCGGATTAAATACACGTATCATGATAGCAAAGAAACCTGCAAGGAATCCATAAATCCATTTGCCCCGGTTTGTTTGCGCTGCAGTAACAGGATCAGTTGCCATGAAAACCATACCAAACAAGAAACTTCCCATCATCACCTGTGTGAGCGGGCTTAGGGTCATATAAGCATTAGCAGCAAATGCATTAAATATCAATGTCATAGTTACACCACCAAGCAAACCTGCAAGCATAATACGCCAGCTGCCAATTCCTGTTACAATAAGAATAACAGCACCAATCAGAATTGCAATTTTTGAAGTTTCTCCAATTGAGCCAGGAATAAAGCCAAAGAAAAGATCATGAAGTGAAGGAATCTGATCGATTGCACCTGATGCAGCTTTGGATAAAGGAGTTGCTCCTGAAAAACCATCAATAACACCTTCGCCTTTTGTAAGTCCGCCGGTCCAAATGGTGTCGCCACTGATTTTGGCCGGATAGGCAAAAAAGATAAACGCCCTGGCCAGTAAGGCAGGATTAAAAATATTCATACCTGTTCCGCCAAATGCTTCCTTACCGATTATTACAGCGAAAATACTTGCCATAGCCACCATCCACAGTGGAACATCAAC
>CAZBZA010000415.1:0-3503 GCA_964495865.1 uncultured Lentimicrobiaceae bacterium | reverse complement strand
CGAAAAAAAGAAATCATCAGGTCGAAAAACGCAGCCGAAGAGAAACTTAAAATACTTTCGCTCGCTGTTGAGCAAAATCCAGCCTCTATTGTAATTACATCCACTGATGGAACCATCGAATATGTTAACCCCAAATTTACCGAATTAACCGGTTACACTGCCGAAGAAGCTTATGGGAAAACCCCGAGGATTTTAAAATCGGGCATGCATTCCGACGAATTTTACCGCAATATGTGGGAAACCATTATGTCGGGCAAAGAATGGACAGGTGAAGTGCAGAATAAAAAGAAAAGTGGTGAGGTTTACTGGGAAAATGCCCTTATTTCGCCCTTGCTAAATGAGTCGGGGGAAATCATGCATCTGGTTGCTATAAAGGAAGATATTACCGAAAAGCGCCGTATGATCGAAGAAATGATTATCGCTAAGGAGAAAGCCGAAGCCGGCGACAAGCTTAAATCCGCTTTTATCAATAATATTTCTCACGAAATCCGCACCCCGCTCAGTGGCATTGTTGGTTTTAGCGAAATGATTCTCAGTCCGGATATTTCTATCGAAAACAAAACTGCTTTTAACGATATAATCAAAAAAAGCAGCCTCCGCCTTATGAATACCATCACAAATTACCTTGATATATCGCTGCTGGTTTCAGGAAATATGGAGGTTCGTAACTCCCCGTTTTCATTGAACAGTTTCCTGGATGATATTAAAGATAAATTTACTTCTGCATGTTTTTCTGCAAATATTGAATTAGCCATTCTTAAACCAGCTATCCCGGTAGATATTCAAGTAAGCTCTGATGCTGAGCTACTTAAAAAAATATTTACTCACTTGCTCGATAATGCTGTTAAGTTTACAAAGAATGGAAAAATTACATTTGGATACAGAAAGAAAGCTGCGGATCTCGAATTTTTTGTTAACGATACCGGAATAGGAATTGATGAAGATAAAACAAAACTTATTTTCGAGTATTTCATGCAGGCTGATATCTCTCACACACGCAGGTACGAAGGCAGCGGCCTTGGTTTATCAATTTCGGGGGAACTGGTAAAATTACTCGGTGGGCATATCAATCTCAAATCCGCACGCAACGAAGGTTCTTCTTTTTATTTTTCATTGCCGGCAAGCGTAATCGTATCAGAGCCCGAAACCAAAGATGTGAAAATCACTCAGCCAGGTTGGATATCAAGACCGGTTATCCTGGTTGCGGAGGATGATGATTTTAATTACAAATACCTCGAAATTGTCCTAAAACGCGAAAATTACTTTGTGCTGCGTGCTGTAAATGGTTCCGAAGCAGTTGATATTTGCCACAATAATCCGGAAGTAAATATTATCCTTATGGATATGAAAATGCCGGTTATGGGCGGACTTGAAGCTACTCGTAAAATAAAGGAGTTTTTGCCGGATTTGCCAATTTTAGCGTTAACGGCATTTGTTTCTGCCCGCGACGAGAGCGAAGCGTATGATGCAGGTTGTATTGAGTTTTTAACAAAACCTGTTAACAAACCACGTTTGCTTGCATCACTTCAAAAACACCTGGGGATATCATAAAGGAGACTGTAAATTCACTTAAAAAGGCAATTCGTCGTCACTTCCGCGTATGCGGTTACCGGGAGGTATTTCTTCATCCTCCTCATATTCGGGATCAAGGCAATAATCGCAGAATTCGCCATACAAGCAGGTTTCAATGTCCTGGGTGCAAAGTTCCAGATCGTAGCCCGATGAAGGCAGATACTGAACATACATTCCCCAACTTAGTGTTATTGCTTCGTACAAATAATCGGGAGGAATTACTTCCGGTTTGTCAATCAGCTCGATATTAAACGATTCGAATACTTTAAATATTGCAGCATTTATCATCTCCATCTGCTCATCCGTTAAATAGCCCACCTTGGGAAACACTTCCTCGTCAATACCGGTCAACTCCTGTATAGTTTTAAATGGAACCAGGGCCACTTCAGCTATCACCGGATCCGATTCCAAATGTGGAGGTATCTCAATATAAGCAGGAGTCGGAGGATGAGCTGCTGCTTTTTCCAGGTCTTCGATAAGCTGATCTACGTATTGTTGCATAGTTGGAGTATATTGGTTCCCGGAACGTTGTCAATAATAAATGAATATTTGCCGGTACAGTTAATCATCGAAAGTTGAGTGAAAGCTATGCGAAAATACAAAATTCATGTGTAGTTTGGTGTGTATGTGATTAGGATATGGTAAACTGAATGCAGGATTCGCTTATTTCGTCGTAAATTTGCAATCAGTTTATTCTCACATGCCTGATATGTTTAAAAAGATTTTTCTGTTTGTCGCTATTCTTATATCGGTTTCAACCGGATTTTCACAAAACGGACCTGATACTCTCGCAATTGACGAAGCGCCTGGTTGTGAGACAGTAGCTTATAATTCGGCTAACCTTATCATGTATTTTTATGCTATCCGCGATTTCGATAGCATCGGCATAACTCTCAATGAATGGCAACAATATTGTGGTTTGAGTGAGCCTATAGTGCGAACCCGAATACTGTTTTCAATTCTTGCCGATACATTCAGCGAACAGATTTATGATTCAACAATGCTTGATTATATCCTTAATTATATGGTGCGTATGGATACCACAAACTATCCTGAACTTTATTACGATTATGCTGATTATTTTGGTTTTGTTCCCATCCGTGGCGAATACGATTATTTTACACAAACTGTTGCAGATGAATTGCTTACTTATACGTTTTATCATCCTATGGAACTATTGTTTAGTCAGTTTTATGCTAATGTATTGACTGATCCATTAAAGGAACTTCAGCTTGTAGCTGATTACGACTCAACCGATTTGTATACATATTATTATCATGAAGTAAATAAATACAGGAATAAACCCGATTTTCATTTTGCAGGAATTTCCGGAATATGGATGCCACAGGGTAATGCGGCTTTACTTGGGAATCATCCTATGCTTGGCTTTCAGGGTGGTATCCGCCACAATAAAATGATTTATAATCTAACTCTTGCATTTAAATTTGTACACTCCCAAAATGAGTATTACTATATGAAAGATGGAATAAAAGACTCTACTGACTATTTTCTGGGAGGTTACGTCGGCCTCGATCTCGAAAGAGTTCTGCTGAAACTGAAACGCAGTGAGTTTAGCGTGCTGGCAGGTGTTGGTTTTGATGGGTTCGAAACCATGAAAATAGATACGGAGGACGATAATCCGGATAACGACGAAGGTCATGCTATTAATTCACTCAATACAAATTTTGGCCTTGGCTACAGGTATTATTTGAAAAACAACTTGTATCTGGCACTTCAGGGCAAATACAATATTTTGAATTATAACAACCAGGGCGGCACCAGTATGTCGGGCGACTGCATAACGATCTCTTTTCTGGTTGGGGGCTTCGAATACCAGAACAAAGCTTACAGATTAAAAGAGCTGAGATATATTGAGTAAAGCTCTGCAACATGTAATTAATTTTGTACAACAGATTACACTTTTTTATATT
>CAZBZA010000414.1:0-3508 GCA_964495865.1 uncultured Lentimicrobiaceae bacterium | reverse complement strand
TGCAATTCGTATTTAATGGTATATATAATCTGGTCAAGTGTATTATCGAGGCTTGTAGGATTAAGTGTAGAAGTAGTTCCTGACCAGAGTAATTTGCGGTCGCTGATCCGGTAAAAATTTGTTTCAACCAAAAAAGTCTTGTCTTCCGAATAGTATCCCGGTGAATATCCGGCACCGTAATAGCCACCATACCCATAACCACGGTAGCCGTAATACCCTCCGTAATACCCTCCGTAAGAAGTGCCGGGATTGTAGGTCACTGATTTCTCAACGGTGGTTAAACGCATCAGAATAATACCGTCGAAACCATCTTTCTTGAGTTTGTTTTCCACAGTTGCTATTGCAGTATCGGAAGGTTGGAGGTACGAATAGGAAGGAACACCGACAACTCCTTTTTTTAGTTCCTTAACAATCTTATCTTCAGCAATCCGCTGCGAGTTTTCGTTACGCAGGGGCGCAATGATGAGAATCTTGGTAAAGGGTTCCATATTTGCATTAAAGGATGGATCAGCCCAGCTGTTTGTGAGTTTAGTTGCAGGACTGCAACCAAACATGAAAGCCAACAGGCTCAATGGAATAATTGTTTTCAGGTTTATTTTCATTGTTTTTGGTTTTAGATGTGATTACTTATTTTTTCTGTATTTAACTTGAGGCAGAGTGCTTTGTGATCATATTATCTCAACAGGTTATATCCATGATTCGCAAAACTCCTGGTTCAATTCAGCACAAATCACTGTTCACTTTAAAATGATGAGCTTACAACCCAAAGCGGTACTGAATGCCACCCATGATTTGCGTCCTGGAACCCAGGAATCCTACCTCGGCTCTGAGCATAAAATGCTTATTGATCTGAAACTGAGATCCAACTATGAAATTCCAGGGATTCTCGAGCCTTTTATTCAGCGAATACTGCACAGTTGCTGATTTATCATCGTTGAGAGCCCCATCCACTTCGGTCAATATGTTTGATGCGGTTGTCAGAGTGCGATTGGCTGTTTCATATTTCGCAGCATTAACAGGATTCTTTTGTTCGGCCGGGGTTAATTCATTCCACCACGATTCAACCTGGTCGGAAGTCTCTTCTACTGTCACAAATCCCTCATCCACTTTTTCCTGTAACTGATCAGTTGGAAGCACCTCCGAAAGATTCAGAGAGCCATTGGTTTCGGATGAAAATTTGACCCTGAAACCTCCGGCCCAGATGGCAATATTCTGATCCGGCTTTTTCAACTTGAAGGTTTTGCCTGCGCGCGGACCGAAGACAAAAGTAAAAACCGGTTTATCTAGAGCGCTTACATCAGTCCAAACCACGTTCATATCAAGAGCCAGCCAGCCTCCGCCAATGCCTATTGTAGGGGTAAGCCCGAACCCGGCTGAAACTGCCTCAAAGTTTGCTGTTGTTGAGAAAGATGTAATTTCACTCCACACATTCGAGGTGTCGGGAATCCATACTCCGGCACTTATTTCGGTCGAAGTTTTAGCCATACCGAAAATGCCATAAATATTTAAGAAAGGCAGAATCCACACATCGGGTCTCACCGTTAAAGCACCGGCTGCAGCTTTTGAATCTTTGAAGCGGATTATTTCATCAAGGTCGTACATCGGACCATTATTAAAGCCTACAAACAGGTCTTCAATAATCAGAGATGATTCCTGTTGGAAATAATTTACACTAACGCCAGCAGAATATGGCAGGTTATATCCTTTGGCAGCCGCTTTTGCTCCCCATATCGGAAGTGAATAGGGATATGGCTTTGCTTTGATACTGTCAGCCAGAGCCGCGTTCTTTTTGCCAACTTCCTTATTAGTGTATACCTGCCCCAAAGACATATTCGCAATTATAAAAGTTAAAGCAAGAGCAAGGTAGATTTTTTTCATGAGTAATTTATTTATTAGTTAAACCTATTGCAAGTATTTATTAAAGTTTAAGGTATCAAATATTTAGTTGTTCATTACAAAATAACATGGCAAGAATAGCTAGAACCTGAAGCCCAGGTTAATAAATACCTGCCCGGGTTTTGAATCGGTATTGTCAATCAGCAATTCGTTAAAACCATAGTTGTACCCACCTTCGATAACCAGGAATGCTACGTTGATGCCCAGGCCTCCCTGGCCATATAGAATAAATGAATTTACATTATCCTTGGTAATACCATAAGGATTATCGCCCACATTTAAAGTGAATGCAGGCACTGCGCTGGCAAAAAGCCGAACACTGAGTACACGGTTCATAAACGATGTAAAATTAATGCCAAGCGTTAAAGGGATATCAATATCGCTTACCGATATGTCGCTAAAATCGGCTATGCCAACCGGTTTATACCCGATCATTGCACTTGCAAACCTGGCACCGGCCTGCCAATAGAACATTCGTCCCTGTTTATAATATCCGCCTATCTGATAACCAGCTCTGGCTTCTGATTCATAATTACCGGCAGAACTTCCCAACTGGGTGTAGTTTAAACCTCCATAAAAAATGATCTCATTCTTTTTTCCCTTTTTATCTTTTTTCTTTTTATCAGGATCATCATCAGTTTTCCCTTCGTCAGTCTTTTGTGTTTCCGCAGGAGCAACTACAGGAGCCTCTTGCGGTGTTTCAGCCGGAGTATCTTTTGGTGCTGCAACAGGAACAACTGCCGGTGCTGCGACAGGTGCTACCTGAAGGGCTTTTAGTGAATCGGCAGTAGCCGTTTTCAACGTATCCGATTTAGTAATTTTCAGCGAATCCGGGGTTTCAACCACCTGCGAAATGACGGCATTTGAAATAAAAAGAAAGAGGAATGTGACAAATATTGAATTACGTAATGAAGTAGAACTTTTTGTTTTCATATGCTTATTTTTTTTGCATTTAAACACATTATTTGCCATTAAAAAAAAGAAAGCCGCGAACAGGTTCAATAATCAGGGTTTGCTCCAAAGTCAAACCCTGATTATAGTTCCCTATTGCCTACCTCTGAAAATCGAAGCAAAGTATACCGGTAAATCCAAACTGCCAAAGTGTTGCGTAATCCGGAACTGCGTAAGCATAACCTCCGTATCCAATCCACACATCACTACCAAAAGTTGAAATAATGGATTGCATATAAGCTTCTACTTTTAAGGATACTACCGAAGGAGTTTTTATTTTTACACCCAGCCGGGCGTCCCAGGCAAATTTGGTGGCTGTGTTATCATTAACACCAATAACACCTACACCTAATCCAAGGCCGCCGTAAGGATTTATTTTTGCATCAGGATCCATACTGAAATACGAATTCCAACCCAGCAGTATGTAATTCACTGATCCTTTATTATCACTTTCAGTGCTCCACAATTCTCCTGACGGTTTATAAATAGGAAAATACGTATCCATCCGGTGGTATTTTAACTGTATTGATTTGTTAAAATCCATAAAGTATTCAATACCTCCACCGTAACGGAATGCAGCCTCAACATCAGTATAAGCGGCATCGAATTGTACCTCATCATGAAAGGTGTAACCTGCATCCAAATTCAGGCTGATGGTTCC
>CAZBZA010000413.1:0-3509 GCA_964495865.1 uncultured Lentimicrobiaceae bacterium | reverse complement strand
CTGCAGAAACCAGAATAGTTAGTGCCAGCCACAAAACCCGGGCATATTTCCACATATTGAAAATCCCTGTCTTCATTTGAATTGTTTAATTCGACAAATAGTAATGATTTTTAAAACAGATAATTTAGTAAGTGTCAAAATAGTAAACCTGCTCAGTTATAAGATAAAAGAACGCTATCGCCCGGTAAGTGCTTTTAAAAAATCCTGGTTTCGGCGTGTAGCCACATCTAACGTTATTCCGTTTTCGAGAACCACCTGAAATCCTTCTGATCGCCTGTATTCCTTAATGAAGTTAAGATTTACGAGGTACGATTTATGAATTCGGAAAAAAATATCCTGTGGTAAAATTTCTTCAAGATAACTTATTGGTTTTGAGACCAGAATAGTTTCATCACGTATCGTGAATATTTTTGTATAATTCTGATCTGCTTCGCAATACACAAGGGAATTTATTTTTTCGAGCTGGTATCCGGTAAATGTAGGTAAAGCAATTTTACTTTTCGGGTCATTGGACGAATTTAACGAGTTAAGTAGTTTTTCGATGTGATCGGGCGAAATACCTTTTGCTTTTTTCTTTTCGTATAAAGTTATTGCTTCCTGGAGATCAACGTAATTAACTGGTTTAAGGATGTAATCCAACGCAGCGACTTTAACGGCATCAATAGCAAAATTTTGATATGCCGTTGTGAATATCACCGAAAAAGGAGTTTGATCAAAGTAGTCGAAAAGCTTAAATCCATTTTCTCCCGGCATTTCAACATCAAGGAAAATCAGGTCGGGATGCAGCTTATGAATAGCAAAAACACCTTCTTTAACTGACTCTACTGATGCAATAATTTGTATTTTTTCGGGGAAATACCGCATAAGCATGGCTTTCAGAGTATTACGCGCATGCTGTTCATCATCAATAATTATTGCAGATATCATCAGTTTTTGAGTAAGTGTTTAACTAACAAAAGTAGTAAGAAGTGAGTGTTATTTTCTGATAAATGTATCTCCGTTATTCATTCGTTATTAAGCGATATATATTTGCGGTTAAGTGCGCGATAGTTGACCCCGGATCAATATTCAGGATAAAAATGCTGACATCAGCGGAAGTACGTTAATATATTATGTATGTTTGTTATACTTGTTTTCACAGTCAAATATCAAACCAACATTTGGATTAAAATTTACCCGGTCAGCGTACAAATAAAACAAATACTTTATGGCTTTTTTTAGGCAGCTTATCTGTATCATTTCCATAACATTGCTTCATAATTTAGCCTTTACACAGGTGGTAATTAACGAAGGCAGCAACCGAAACTATTCAAGCATTTCCGACGAAGACGGTGATTTTCCTGATTGGGTTGAATTGTATAACTCTGGCTACGATACAGTAAGTCTTTTAAATTATTCGATAAGCGATAAACAAGGAAATCCGACTAAATGGATTTTTCCTGATGTAAAACTGGCACCCGGACAGTACAAAACTGTTTTTTGCAGTGATAAGGACCGCAATCCGGTTTCAGGATTTATAAATGTTATTAATACAGGAAACTATACCCCGGTAACAGGTTGGAATACGCATGAATTTACAACACCTTTCTACTGGGATGGTATATCCAACATTCTGGTTAACACTTGTTCCTATAGTTCCAGCGGATACACTTCTAATTCGGTTTTCAATCAATCCTTTACACCGTTTGTTTCCACCGTGTTTGCTTTTCAGGATGGAAGTCCATCAGCATGTTCGCAAAATTATGGTTCTGAAGTTTCGCTACGACCTGATATGAAGTTTAACGGATTTACCGTTGGATCTGCTGAAGTACAGAATTCGCCTACCGATTATCCAGCGCCTTACGGCAACTGGTACTGGGGTGCAAAAAACCAGATGCTTGTGCATGCTTCGGAACTTACCGCAGCCGGATTAACAGCAGGTTTTATAACTAGTTTGGGTTTTAGCGTTGTAAGCACTGATCCCAACACCCATTACGATTACATTGATATTAGTATGAAACTTACTTCGGCTGATGCCGTAACATCGCATTTCGAAACTGTTGACCCTAATAATAACCTGCACACAAACTTTAAAATTTCCGGCACGGGGGAAACCATTTCATTATACTCGCCTCAGCAAATTAAAATCAGCAGTTTGTTTGTTAACTGCAACGGTCTTGATAACAGCCGGGGTTCATTCCCCGATGCGTCAGCTGATGTTTTCCTTTTCCGCTGGGCTACGCCTTCGGCTACCAACAACCTTTCATCCACATTCAGCGACTATTTGTTGCCCCCGGTTTTTTCAGCACCTCCCGGCATATACGACACAGCATTCAAGGTTAGCATCAGCAATCCTAACGGAGGGGATTCCTATATTCAATATACTATTGATGGCAATGATCCTCCGACTTTCGCACCTGTTTACAACGGAGATTCCATTTTAGTTAATTCTACAACCATATTAAAAGCTTTCGCTATTGCCCCCGGCATTTTACCCAGCCCAATAACTGTTGCCTCGTATCTGTTTGGTGTCGATCATACTACACCTGTATTATCGGTAGTTACTGACAATAATAACCTTTATGGCGCAAGCGGAATTTTTGATAACTGGTGGTTTGATTGGCAGAAAGCAGCCTATATCGATTATTTTGATTCCACCAAACAACTTATTTTTTCGCAGAATACCGGGATGCAAATTGATGGCGGGGCAGGCGGCAGCAGAGCGCACCCTCAGCATTCATTCAGGCTGGAACTTGATAATGGATTACTGGGCGCCGGTTCGGTTAACTATAAAGTAATTCCTAACCGTCCGAACCGGAGCACCTATAGTAACTTTTATTTACGTAACGGAAGCAATCAATATCTTGTTTTGCCCTATAAGGATGCCGCCCAGGTAAGCGCAATGGGAGGTGGAACAAATAACTATTATTCCGCATGGCGACCGGCAACAGTGTATATAAACGGGGCGTATTTCGGGCTGTATGAATTGCGCGAAAAATTTGATACAGAGTATTTTAACACCCTCGAAGGAGCTGATCCTGATAAAGTGGAAATCCTTTCTAAAAGTTATTGGTACGGAGGTGTTCTGCGGCCGGTTGAGGGCTCGGTGGAATCGTTCTGGGAATCGTATGCCGCCTTTGACCTGTTAGACCCCTCAAATATCGGCTTTTGGGATGAAGCTGATAATTATTTCGACCTGGAGTGGTACACCGATTATATTATTGGCGAATCGTGGATGGCTAACACTGACTGGCCTTACAATAACATCAAGATTTATCGTTCCGACAAAACCGGCTACCGATGGAGGTTTTGTCTTATTGACCTTGAACTATCGCTTGCACCCAATGGATGGACTGATTGCTATTATGATCATATCCAGTATATGCTGGGTGCCGATCCTGCAAATCCGTATATAAATATCTGGCTTAAAGGTATAATGAACGACCGTTTCAGGCATTATTTTATTAATCGTTTTGCCGATGTTATGAATACTTCTTACCGGAATGAAAGGATATTGGAAATTGAGAATA
>CAZBZA010000412.1:0-3513 GCA_964495865.1 uncultured Lentimicrobiaceae bacterium | reverse complement strand
CGTCAATGATCAATGTCTTAAACTCCAATACAGCCAGAGCAGCACCAAGATTGATGGCGGTCGTTGTTTTTCCTACTCCGCCTTTTTGGTTTGCTATGGATATTATTTTTCCCATTCGTGAAAGGTATTATTAAGATTAATTTACTTGAATCCAGTGAGTTGTAAGCGTTATAACAGGTGTTATGCGATAAACCCTAAATGGTGCAATAGCTGGCAAAGGTACAAAAAAGCCAATGCCATTTTGAGCCTGTGTTAATAAGTTTTTATACTGGAATTGTATGCTGAATTCAGGATCAGCAGATACGAAAGTTACCTGAACTCCTGAACAAACGGGACTATTCGGTATCCCTGGCTGTGCTGTTATCGTTATTTTCGATGTCAGAAAGTCTTCTCACTTCTTTATAAACCCTTTCAGGTGGCTCTTTGCCGGTTTCAATAAAGCTGAATGCATCCTGAAGTCCATGGGTGAATTTTTCAAAATCTTCCTGATACAGAAATATTTTATGCTTATCATACACAAATTTGCCCAGCGCGTTATCAAATCTCTTTTTGCTTTCCGTAATGGTAATGTACAGTTCCTTGTCGCGTGTGCTTTTTACATCAAAAAAATAGGTGCGTTTTCCTGCTTTCACCGCTCTCGAGAATACATCCTCTCTGGTATCCAAATAATCAAATTCTTCCATCTTTGGGTTGCATTATTGGTTAAAATAATTTCTCCTTCTTCAACGCAAATGTAGAAATAATATTTCATTCAGCAACCGGACTGCACTATATGATTTTTTTTTACCTTCGGGTTAAGGCAAAATTCTTACCTTTGTGCCCATATTCATTAAAGGTTCATTTACATTTTATGCTCAGCAGAAGGTTTCTTCGGATTAAAGTAATGCAGGCAATTTATGCTTATCAACAGGAAGGTCCTGAAAGCATCAGCGCCGGCGAAAAACAACTTATTACAAGCCTCAACAAACTTTACGAACTCTACATCTATCAGCTTTCAATGATTATTGAGTTGTCGGATTTCGCGCGCAGGCGTATTGAAGAAAACAGGCTTAAGTTGCTTCCTAATCCCGATGATCTGAACCCGAACCTGCGCTTTATCCAGAACCGTTTCATCAACCAGCTTGCAAATAACCGCGATTACCTAAGGCGCAACGCAGCCTTTAAAATTAATTGGGTTGATGAGGAAGAAATGATACGCAAGCTTTATAATGGTATGCGCGAGGACGAAGCTTACATTTCTTATATGAACAAACCCTCTGTTAGCTATGCGGATGAAAAACAGGTGGTTCAGCTGGTTTTACTGCGGATGTTTTCCGAATCGGATCACCTCAGGAGTTATTTTGATGAAAGATATATATACTGGAACGAGGATTTCGATACCGCAGTAATGATGGTTGATAAAACCATTAAAGCGTTTAAAGTTTCTGACGATGAGTTTACCGGCCTGCCCACTTTACTGAAAGATGAAAACAATACTGAAGGCAGCGAGGATATGCAGTTTGTTAAACAATTATATCGTAAAACACTGATTAATAGTTCCGAATTGAACAAAGTGATCAGCGAACGTGCTGCCAACTGGGACCTGGACCGTATTGCCATTATGGATACCATACTGTTAAAAATGGCTATAACCGAACTGATTGAATTTCAGTCGATACCCATAAAAGTTACTTTAAATGAGTATATCGAGCTTTCGAAAGAATATAGCTCGCCCAAAAGCAAGATCTTTATTAACGGAGTGCTCGATAAACTGATAGCTGAATACAAAGTAAAAGGAATCATCGTGAAATCAGGAAGAGGCTTAATGGAATAATTCCTGGTTTCTGAAATAATATAGCTGATATATAATTACTTACGGTTTGTTCAGCCATCAATTGTTTAACCGGAACTTTTAAGTTCAATCACAGAATTTCCTAACCCGTGAAAATATTCTCTTAATCATGCAGCCCGAATTTTTTATCCGCGAGTATACCGTTGACGACTATCCGGAAATGATAAGTTTATGGGAAAGCCTGGGACTCGGAGGCGCCCACAGGGGTGATGACGAGATTATTATTCAACGTACTATCGAAATGGGAGGGAAGTTGTTGCTGATGTTCGATAAGGATACAGATTTATTGATTGGAACTTCATGGCTCACGGTTGACGGAAGACGCACTTACCTGCATCATTTTGGAATTCATGCAGATTACCAGGGAAGAAAAATGGCTGATTATTTACTCGAAGCCTCCCTTAAGTTCGCGAAATCAACAGGTCTTCAGATAAAACTCGAAGTACATAAAAACAATGAGAAGGCTTTAGGCTTGTATCAAAAGGCCGGATTTACATACCTTGGCGATTATCATGTATATATTATCCGCGATATTTCCATGTTATAGGTGTCAGGATTCAACGAATTGTTACTTTTGCACTCTCGAAAATTAATTACCTTAATGAAGACATTATACATTCCAGCATTTTTACTCCTGTTCCTTGCTTTTACAGCAGTTTCCTGTGAATCGCGCAAAGCATCCAATGAATTGCCTGCCGGAGTAGTTTCTAATCCCAATACAGCCCAGGGATCATCAGCCACTGATGCTCTGCCCGTAATCAGTTTTGAAAAGGATTTTCATGATTTTGGAAAATTATACGCCGGCGAGCAGGTTACCTATTCTTTTAAATTTAAAAATACGGGTAAATCCATACTTGTAATTTCAAGTGTAAGCACTTCATGCGGCTGCACAGTATCCACATTTCCCAAACAGCCTATAAATCCGGGGGAAGGAGCAACAATCGATGTAAGTTTCGATAGCAATGGAAGGCATGGCTTACAATCTAAATCTGTTACTGTTTTTACCAATACACAACCTCCTGTTACTACCTTGCGCATTAAAGCACAAGTAGTTGAACCGCAGGATATTTAAGCAATTGTACACGAATTAATCAATCCATAAACAAAAACCATAAAAATCACATCAAATGAATCTACTTAACATTTTACTTATGGCTCCTCCGGCAGGAGGCGATGCAGGTGGCGGCGGAATGGCTAGTTCACTTATTTTCCTGGTGCTTATTTTTGTTGTATTTTATTTCTTCTTTATCCGCCCGCAGGTCAAAAGGCAGAAAGATCAGAAGAAATTCAGGGAAGCCCTGGCCAAAGGACAGAAAATTGTTACCATTGGTGGCATACACGGCCGTATTGTTGAAATGCAGGAAACAACCTGTACAATTGAAGTTGAAGGAGGAGTTAAACTTCGCATCGAAAAATCAGCAGTTGCTGCTGATGCTCAGGATCAGCTTACCGGCGAAACCGCTAAATAATTTACATTGAATAAAATATGAGGATAGCTGTTGAGAAAATCAATGGTTGAGTTTTCATTTTTTTTTATTAAACCAATCCGGATTCCGGCATCAAACCTAAAATTACTACAGGTACTTTAGCCATGGATAGTCAGATTGAAACCAATACTAAGCCAGTAGAAACAGGCCGGAAAGAACACCGATCGCATCCGCGGCTGGTTGTCTTTCTGGTCT
>CAZBZA010000411.1:0-3519 GCA_964495865.1 uncultured Lentimicrobiaceae bacterium | reverse complement strand
ACCATGCAGAAAGACGATAAAATTGTTTTTCTGTCGAGGGACACACGCGCCATGACTGCTCTTTTCGAAATACTTAAAGGCCACGATCAAGCCGACAGCGGAACGTTCGAATGGGGGCAAACTATTCTGAAAGCCTATCTCCCGCTTGAATACGAAGAATTATTTGCAACAGATATCAGTCTGGTCGACTGGCTTGCACAATATTCGTCGGATACTACCGAATTATACCTCAGGGGATTTTTAGGGAAAATGCTTTTTTCGGGTGAGGAAATTTATAAAAAGGCAAATGTACTCTCAGGAGGCGAGAAGGTACGTTGTATGATTGCCCGTATGATGACCCGCAACGCTAATGTGATGTTGCTCGATACGCCTACAAACCACCTCGATCTGGAATCCATTCAGGCATTTAACAATACGCTTATCAAGTTTAAAGGAAATATCCTGATGTCCTCGCATGACCACGAGTTTATTCAAACCGTTTGTAACCGTATTATCGAAATCGGACCTAAAGGTATGATTGACAAGCTGATGGAGTATGATGAATACATCAGTGACGATAAGTTGAAAGAGCAGAGGAGTAAGCTTTATTAATAAAGTTTTGTTTTAACTCCTGTGATTATATCAGGCTTCAATCTTTTTTACTACTAAGATTGAGTTACTATTGACGTTTTAATAAACTTCATCATGGGTACCTATGTCAATGAAAACAGCTTTTTTGGGTTTAGTATTTGTAAAATAGAATACTACCCTCAGGTTAAATCCTACCGAAAAGCCCCATAAATCCTTTAATTTCCCAGAAAGTTTATGCGTTTTCAATTTTGCATCAAATGGGTCAACCACAAATAATTCCAATCTTTCCCAAAACTCCCATTCTGACTCAGTATTTTTGAGCCTTTTATTGAAAGCCTTTCTAAACGAACTGCTGAATGCAACTTCCATTATAACATTGCTTTCAATTCATTAATTTCAGATGAAAACACCAATTTCCCAGCTTTATTTTCATCCTCTGACTTTTTGTGATTTACAAGAATTTCTGTTCTGCGTGAATCAGCAATGTTGTGTTCCAGAAGAGTTTTGATTTCCAATCTTTCTTCAAGAGAAAGACTGTAAATGGATTCAATAATACTACTGAATTTCAATGCTTGAGCTTTCATGATAAATTGTTTAACACAAAGATAACTAATATTCCTAAAGAGTGGTGGTTAAAGGGATTTTTAACCTTTGCTTTACAATATGACAAAAGAGGAGGGGTTAAAAATAATAAAGCCATTTTGAGAATGCGGATATAGCTTATGCCAGCTATAAATTTTCTTTCCCGGCGGAAAAAATAAATTCAATAGGGTTATCCAGTTCGTATAAAATCCGGTATGCATCAGTTTCTTTTATGCAGAAGGGTTCAATTAGTTTCATCATTTCTTTATAACCTTCGCTAGTCATATCGCAGAAAAAGTGCTTGTAATCATCGGTTACAATGCCTTCGTCAGTTTCCGATATTCTTAAGGTCAAACTGCAGTTAACAACTTCAATAAATTCAAAATCAGATAGTTCGATAGTGTCTATTTTCTTACTGACAAGTTCCGACAGGATTTGAAAAAACAGGCTTGCCTGTGCCTTATCAAAATCATTCAAACGGATGGCATGTTCGCCGTACTCATTTATATCACGAAGAAATTTTAATTTCATTTGGGTTGTTTTCTGGTTTCGGATTTTTTTTGAGAACTCATCGGAAACCTGATAATCCGGATTTTACCCTCAATATTTCCTGATATTGTTGCAATCAGCGAGTCTCCTGGTTTAAGTTGATACGCTATTTTTTGCGGGAAATCATG
This sequence comes from uncultured Lentimicrobiaceae bacterium, assembly GCA_964495865.1. Taxonomy (GTDB): domain Bacteria; phylum Bacteroidota; class Bacteroidia; order Bacteroidales; family UBA4417; genus UBA4417. The sequence goes on along the minus strand of CAZBZA010000411.1, from coordinate 1,690 downwards.
TTCGGGATTTTCAAAAACAGCATTCACGCTATCCGAAAAAGTAAGTCTGAAATATACAGGTTTATTGTCGTTCTGCCCTTCAACCAAAGGTATATAAAATACTGAAGTGTCCTGAAATAAAAGTGTTATAGTTTCCCGATTCAGTGTATCGCTGCCTTTAATGAAAAAACTCTGACCGGAAAATAGGGTGTCATTCACTTTTACCCAGGATTCGGTAAAAATACTTTCACTTGTTTGGCCTGACCAGCTTCCGATAAACCAGTCGAGTTTGTTAAGTCCAGCTTTTTCGGGTTTGTGGTTTTCTGTAACACAACTGGCTGATAGTAAACTTAGTACTATCAGCCAGGTTGATATTTTTTTAAAATTGTACATCAGCATTTTTATGTTCTATGCTTTAAAATGGAATTTACATTCCCAACTGGTTCATTAAGAATTCATAGATAAAAACCCAGTTATCAATGCGCTGCGATGTTGCCTGCCCGCTGCCGTGTCCGCTGTTGTAATCCATGTGCAGAATAACCGGATTAATCTGTCCGGGATTATTCTGGAGCGCAGCTACGAATTTCTTTGCATGAATAGGATCAACGCGGCTATCGTTTTCGCCTGCTGTAACAAGCATTGTTGGTACATTAACACCTTTCCGGATATTCTGATAGGGCGAATATTGCAGCAGCCAGCGGAAATCAGCCTCGTTTTCGGCAGTTCCGTATTCAGGGATCCAATAACGGGCAATGAGGAATTTCTCGTAGCGCAGCATATCCAGCAGAGGAACCATACAAATGATACCTTTGTATAAATCAGGTCGTTGTGTAGCCACAGCTCCCATAAGTAAACCGCCATTACTGCCACCCATGGCAACAATTTTCGAAGGATTTGTATATTTCTCCTTAATCAGCCATTCGGCACAACTATTAAAATCGTCGAAACAATTTTGCTTGTTTGCCAGCATTCCGTCCTCGTGCCATTTTTCGCCGTATTCGTCGCCGCCACGTATTCCTGCTTCAACAACAATACCGCCTTTGTTCAGAAACGAAGCATAAAAGCCATAATAACCAGGCTGTATTCCCGCATTGAAACCACCATAAGCTTCTAAAAGTACAGGGTTGTTTCCATCCAGTTTAATATCTTTACGATGAACCACAATTACAGGCACACGGGTGTTATCCTTCGATGTATAAAATTTCACTTCACCAACGATATTGCTCATATCAATATTGGATTCGCGCTGGTAGTACAAACGCCATTTAAAGTTGGAAGGTGATGCAACAAAGACTTTGGTTTCGGATGTAAACGTGCTGAGATACACGTAAACAGAATCTTCTTCCCTGTCGTAACCCATGCCCGAAACGTTGCCAACTTCCGGCAGTTCTATCTGTTTGATGCGTTTCCCGTTCAGGTCATATAATGTTAGCCTGCTTTGGATATCCACTTTATCCTGGATAATGATATTCTTCTTTGTTACCGCATAGCTTTGAAGCACCGTTTTTCCCTCAGGAATAAGCTCTTTCCAGTTTTTGTATTCCGGGTTCTTTTTGTCGGCTACTAGCAAACGGTAATTGGGTGCGTTGTCGTTGGTGAAAATATAGAGTTTATCCCCGATTGCTTCAGGGTAACAATTTGATTTCTTGCTTTCATAAATAAGCTGGCCTTTTTCGAAAGTTCCCGTTTTACGCATAAAGCAATTGTTGGA
>CAZBZA010000410.1:0-3529 GCA_964495865.1 uncultured Lentimicrobiaceae bacterium | reverse complement strand
CCGGGCTCAATTCCACTATTTTTAGTGGTGACATAGGAACACTGAATGATAGCACGGATAATACAAAAATAATCCTTGAAACAGTGGGTGTTTCCTGGGCGAATTATTCATTTATTGATGGTGTCACATTTAAGTATGCATGCAACGATCAGGAGAGTGCAGTAGCTGCGGGGATATTCAATTCCGCATCCCTTCGCATCAACGCATGCAATATCGAAAATAATTCAAACAACGGAAATGGCTCTGGGATTTACAGTACGGGAAACTTACATGTTGAAAATTGTAAAATTGCACATAACACGGCTTTAATTGCAGGTGGAGCAATTTACAACACAGGTTATTTAACACTAAGTAATTCTGATATTTCTCATAATGCCGTTCAATATTACGGGGGTGGCTTATTCAATGCAGGTTCTGGTCAATGCGATATTACAAAATCTACCCTCGCATTCAATAGTGCAATCGCCCCGTTCACTTTTTTATATGCAGGCGAGTATGGGGGAGGAGGCGCTTACAACCAGGGTGTTCTGAATATTGACAAAAGCAAAGTGTGTAACAATGAAACCCAATGGAGCGGTGGTGGTCTTTTTCGTCCGACACTTGTTAAGAATTGTCTCATTGCCAATAATTCAATGGGGGGTGCCCAATTTCAGTCCTATTGGTATTGTACAACAGGCGGGGGCATTCGTGTTGCACCAGGTTTTCAAGGAGTTTTCAACTCCACTATTGTAAATAACATTGGTGAAGGAATCACTTCAAGCCAGGTTTCCGACAATGCATATTTGGTGGCTATACCAGACACATTTGAATTGCACAATTGTATTATATACGGGAACTACAAACAGACCAGTGGTCATTTTAACGCGTCAAATTCCTGCATTGAAGGAGGGTATGAAGGGAATGACAATATTTGGGTAAAGTGGGGGTCAACATTATGTCCAGATGGTGGAATGGATGAAAATCACAACATTTGCGATTACCCTGCATTTATTGCGCCTTCATCTGGCAAAGGCCACACCTACGATGGATTAAATGTAGATTGGAGTTTGCCCGGCTGTTCTGTTTGTGTCAACCTGGGCGACAATAATTGGCTGGCGGAAGGTGATTCGCTGGATATCTCCGGTTCACCTCGTATTTTTGATGATGTTGTCGATATGGGTGCTTATGAAATTCAAGCCGCGCCAATAAACTTTGTTGATTACAGTTCTGGTATTGTTTATGTGAACGACTCTTCTTTTCAAGGCGGGTCAGGTACTTCCTGGAGCAACTCGCTATCGGGAAATATGCCGAGTTGCAAGTATACAGGATATACAATGCTGTATGAAGCACTCAGAGATGCCCCCGATTCGTGCCGGGTATGGGTTAAGAAGGGTGAATTTAGACCATGTGCTGATAATGACCGTTCGAAATCTTTTCACCTCTACCCTGGGAATAAGCTCTATGGTGGTTTTGCAGGTGACGAATCTGACATCCTACAACGGAATATTGCGGTGAATGCAACCGTTCTTACTGGCGATATCGGAATTCCAGGCGACAGCCTGGATAACTCATTCCATATCGTCAACTCCATGTATAAACCGGGTTATGATGGTGATTCTGCCATCATTTCCGGATTTGTTTTTCGCGAGGCAAATGCGAATGGCGATCAGGAAAACAACCGTGGTGCATGTCTTCTGAATGATGCATTGGCAAAAATTTATATTGAAAAATCAACATTTTCGGGCAGCAAAGCTATCTCGGGTGCTGCTATTTACAATGACGGGGCAGTGCATTTGGTGTCGTGCAATATTAATGGGAATAAAAGCTTTGGAGCAGTCTATAATAGTATAACAGGAATAATTTTAGGGGATAGTCTGGTTATTGATAATAATGATATATTAGATTATACAAATGGAATTGTATTTCAAGGTTCTGGAATTGTAAACAATGGCTTATTAAATCTAAAAAGATCTTCCTTCAGCAACAATTTCGGCAATATCTGGGAATCTGCCGGCCTTTGTAATGGTGGTAACGCTATGCTTATAAACTGCTCATTTAGAAATAATAATGGCTGTGTGCTGAGAAACACTGATTCCATATTTCTGACAAATTGCCACATTGATAGCACCATTTCTTCATACGGTGCATTTACGAACTCTGGCTATGCTGAATTGCTGAATTGCTCCATGTCCGACAACACTGCTGGAACATTGAGCGCTGGATACCAGTCAGGCTCTGCCGGATGCATTTCAAATTCTGGAACATTAAGGATGAAGGGCTCTATACTTAAGAATAACTTCGCAGCAGGGCAAGGTGGAGCCATCAGAAATTTTGGCCACTTGCAAATAGACAGTTCTATTTTTGAAAATAATAATTCCGGCGTTATCCCTCCTTCTTTTTCTGGTGGATTTTTTTGGATAATTATTGTTTCTCCCGGTTTTTCGGGAGGTGCTATTCATAATAGTACCGGTGAATGTATTATCTCACATACAATTTTTTACGACAATAAGGCTGATTACGGTGGCGCAATAGCAAATATGGAAGGGAATGTCATACTTCAAAATTGCAAATTGGTTAAAAATTTTTCACTTATAGGCGGAGCAGCACTTTTTAATCATGCTCAAATGGACATCAGAAATTGTTTGTATGCAAATAATTATTCGGATGCCGCTAAACAAGTCGGAGGTATCATCGCCTGTGGAAAGGGCAGTAAATATCAATTCACAAACTGTGATATAGTTAACAACTCCAGTTCGAAATTCCTGGTCACCGGGGTTGATGAAAATGAGACATACCAGTTTGATCCGAATATGACGCCCGATACCGTTTTAATTTCGAATTCGATTTTATGGGGAAATGATACACTGGTCAATAATCCAAACTCATCCTTCATTACAACTGATTTCAGTTGTACACAACAAATATTTCAAGGTACCGGCAATTTGCACACCGATCCTCTATTTCTGAATCCCACCGCAGGCAACGACACTTCCTACAATGCTCTTACAGCTGACTGGCGTCTTTCCGCTTGTTCGCCCTGCATCAATACCGGTGCCGATTCATTAAATACCGATTCGCTCGATCTAATGGGCAATATCCGCAAATTTAACAGGATTGATATGGGTGCATACGAACTGCCATATCTGAATACCATATCGGATATAACAGTTGGACAGATCGGCCGGTCACAGGCATCGATTACCTGGCAAAGCAATGTTAAATCTTGCCATACATTAGTCTTTGTAAAAGATACTATTGCAGGTCAGGCACCAATTGAAAACTCTGGAGTTTACTCCGCAAATTTGCAGTATGGAATGGGCTCACAGCTTGATGGCTGGTCGTGCATCTTCAATGGAACAGGCGATTCTGTTGCCATTTCAGGCCTCTCCGAAGGGATTACCTATCGAGTTGCGGTTTTTAATTTTGTGTTAAATCAGTTTTATGATTTACCAGGATTACAAAACTTTACAACTGAAAAAACTGAACTAGCTGCAATTACCAAAACATATGGTGATAGCCCCTTTACTGTGCAGGCAAGTTCGGCTTCAGG
>CAZBZA010000409.1:0-3540 GCA_964495865.1 uncultured Lentimicrobiaceae bacterium | reverse complement strand
GGACAAACTGACGAACATCGTCCACATTCAGTGCATGTTAGCGAATCGAAATAATTTTTCCACGAAACATCTTCCACATCTTTTACTCCGAAACGGCTTATTGGAGCATCAGCAGTTGGTGCATCAAAAGTGGCATTCGGGTCGAGCATGAGTTTAACTTCGCGGGTGATATCGTCCATGTTGGTAAGCTTTCCGAGCGGTTCGAGTCGGGTGAGGAATGTATTGGGAACCGACAGAAATACATGAAAATGCTTCGAATACGGAAGTACGTTGGCAAAAATAAAAATCAGAAGTATATGCGACCACCAGAATATTTCGTGTGCAATATGCACTCCGTTTAACGATAATCCGGCAAAAAGAGGAGCTATCAACAACCCTACCGGATAAATTCCATGAATAGTTTCATTTGCAGATAGCTGAAGCTGAACATAAGCTGCATTCATTCCCATCAGCGAAAGCATAAGCAACAAAATCATTGTCAGCGCTATGTTAGCATCCTGGTGCGATTTCTTTTTCATTTCAATTCCTTCGAAACGGCTGATGTGCATAAACAGTCTGCGTACCATGAATATCACTATGGAAATGGCAACAATCAATGCAAAAATGTCTCCCGATGCCATAATAATATTGTGAAGGCCACCCAGGACTTTCAGCGAACGTTCGATACCAAATAATCCATCGATTATCATTTCGATACTGCCAAAGATTATAACGCAGAATCCCCAAAAAACAAGTGCATGAAAAAAACCAATCACCGGCCGGCGGAATATTTTAGTTTGCCCTATGGCAACATCCATCATCACCAAAAACCGCTTGCCGAAATCGCGGATCGGGAAATTGGCTTTCGTAAATCTGAACCAGCTGATAAGCCTCAGGATTGTGAATGTAAAAACTCCCAGGGTGATCAGAATAGTGAGTGCAAAAAATATTTGTTTTACCATAATCAATTGATTTACAAACAAAAATGTCCTTAAAGTAAGTTGTTACAAAAATACTTCAAGGACATTTCGTCTGGGTTTTAAAAACTGATTTATTTTGATTTCATTTCTTTAACAGCTTCAACCAGTTTGGGAAGCACTTTTAATGCATCGCCTACAATTCCGTACTGTGCCGCTTCAAAAATCGGCGCATCCTTGTCCGTATTTATTGCAACGATAAATTTCGAAGAGCTGATACCAGCCAGATGTTGTGTTGCTCCCGAAATACCAATGGCAAAATAAAGATTCGGAGCAATAATTTTTCCAGTTTGCCCGGTATGTTCATCATGCGAACGCCAGCCTTCGTCAGAAACCGGGCGCGAACAAGCCGTTGCAGCGCCAAGCAGTTCGGCCAGTTCGACCAGTGGCCCCCAGTTATCGGGCGATTTCATTCCACGCCCACCGGAAATAACGATATCTGCATCAGTGATCAGAATTTTACCCGATTGTTTTTGCACATCTTTAACCTGAGTTTTCATCAGGTTTCCATCGGGCTGAATATCCATTTTCTCCATTGTAAAAGCTTTGGGCGATTCAACCAGATCGAAGGAGTTTTGGGCCAGGGTGAGAATTTTAATTTCAGTTTTAATAGCAACGTTTGCAAAAGCTTTGCCCGAAAATACTTTTTTATAAACAACAAAAGGATTAACGCTAAGCGGTAACTTACTAACGCCAGATGCCACACCCGCTTTCAGCTTTACCGAAAGCCTTGGAGCTATTGCTTTACCTGTATTGTTATTCGAAAGCACAAGAACTTTTGCTCCGATTTGTTGCGCAACTTCTGCAATCATGCTTGTATAAGCCTGATCGTCAAAGGCTTTGATCATTTCGTTTTCGATACTTACAACTTTTGTTGCGCCATAGACAGCTAATTTTTCAAGCTCGGCAGCTTCAACTTTCCCGATTGATAATGCTATTGCCTGATCGCCAAGCATTTCGGCCACTTTGGATGCATACGAAACTAATTCGAATGACAATTTCTTGAACTTACCATCCCAATTTTCGAGGAATACTAATACTGACATATAATGATGCGTTTTTTACAATGTTAATGAATTGATGAATTAAAAAACCTTGGCTTCATTCTGCAATAAATCAATAAGCTGACCGGCATTGTCGGCTTCAATATATTTACAGGCTGCACGAGGTTTTGGCATTTCGTAATTAATAACTTCGGTAAGGATTTCAATCGCCTGCGGTTCAAGCACTTTAATGGGTTTGGTGCGTGCCATCATAATTCCGCGCATGGCTGCAATCCGTGGCTCTTTTGCAATTCCTTTCTGAACAACAGCTACAAAGGGCGAAGGAACTGTTAGAATTTCTTTTCCTCCATCTATTTCCCTGGTTAGCACAGTTTGGCCGGCTTCAATTTTAACAGAAGAAACACCAGTAACAGAAGGGTATCCCAGGAATTCGGCCAGCATCCCTCCTACTGTTGAACCGTTATGATCGCTTGATTCGATCCCACACATGATGATGTCGAAATTCTCATTCCGGATAGCTTCGGCCAATTGTGCAGCTATTGTGTATGCTTCACCAGCTTCGGTATTAACCCGTATTGCATCATCAGCTCCAATAGCGAGTGCTTTGCGAATAGTTGGTTCGGAAGTTACAAGCCCAACGTGTGCGACTGTAACAGTTTGTATTCCGTTTGAAGCATCATCTTTAAGTTCGAGCGCACGGGTAAGGGCAAGTTCGTCCCATGGATTTATAACCCATTGAATACCATTTACATCGAGCTTTTTCGAATCGTCAACGAATTTTACTTTTGTTGTGGTATCAGGTACATTGCTGATACAAACCAGAATTTTCATAGGTATTATATTTTTTTAGGTATCTCAGGAAAATTTAGTTTGCAAATATATATTTGATTGATTTTCAAATACAAACCAAACTAAATCCTGTAATTTGATTAATTTACCAATTTAATTTTGCGTTGACAAATTTAGCATTATTTGAATACATATTGAAAATCAGTGGGTATGAACAGCAAATATCGTTTCTGGTTTTATTTCATACATCAGTAAACCAAATTGTTATGAATAAAATATGGCTGTATTTTTTTGAAATTAATACGATTATAATCTAACAGTAAAAATTGCTAATTTTGTGAAGTGAAACATAACGATCCCAAAAATCCGAAGAGGAAGAATTTCCTGAAAATCCCCACTTTTCCCGGAGGCAAAGAAGCTTATCTGAAATTTGTGAAGGATAATATTGTGTATCCCGAACAGGCTATAGCAAACAAGGTCGAAGGTCTTGTTTTTGTGCGCTATACGGTAAATAATATTGGTGAAATTGTGGATGTGGATGTTACCAAAGGAATCGGGCATGGTTGTGATGAGGAAGCTATTCGCGTTATCAGACTGATGAAGTACGAGCCGGCCAGGAACCGTGGTGTAAAAATGAAAGCGGAGATGAAAACCCGGATACATTTCCAGTTACCCAAACCTGCTGAAAATATTGTTAAACCTGAAAATATTGATAAACCTGGAGTACAACTCAATTACACAACTCCTGTTCCTGAAAAAACAAACAGCCCGGAACCGAAGCCCCAGGCTGT
>CAZBZA010000408.1:0-3549 GCA_964495865.1 uncultured Lentimicrobiaceae bacterium | reverse complement strand
ATTTTCGACTCGTGGGACAAGTGCAAAAAGCAGGTTGACGGGTATGCTGCAGCCAAATACAAAGGATTCACCACGCTCGAAGAAGCAAAAAAAGCTTTTGGCAGCAATTTCTGGAATTATTATGGCAAATCCGAAAAGCCTGCTGTAAACAGTGAAATGCGGAAATTATACGGCGAACCACTCCGACAGGCAATATGTGTAGATGCAGCATGTAGTGGAAATCCGGGAGTACTCGAATACCGGGGAGTAAATATGATCACCGGGCAGGAAATATTTCACCGCGGACCTTTCCCGCAAGGAACAACCAATATCGGCGAATTTCTGGCCATAGTAACCGGCTTGGCGTGGTTACAGCAGAATCAGTTGTCACTGCCCTTATACAGCGATTCGAGGAATGCGATCCTTTGGGTTAAACAGCGGAGAGTAAACACCCAACTTCCGCGGACAGCTAAAAACAAGGAATTGTTTGACCTTTTGGACCGTGCTGTCGAATGGCTTCATAACAACCGGGTTGATACTAAAGTAATAAAATGGGAAACAAAGGCATGGGGTGAAATTCCGGCAGATTTCGGAAGAAAATAATTTTGACAATCTTGGTTTTAGGATTTGGAACCCGGGAGGTAATAGCACCATACATAAGTAAATAGTAGCTTTGAGCTTGAATAAATATCTGCAAAACAAGAGTTTGTTATTTAAAATAGGATTTCGTAATTTTGCGCCCCTCAATTTAATACTTAGCTAAGTGAGCCGCCTCAAAGAATATACTATTCAGTTCGTTGGGCTTGAGCCTGGAAATCATCAGTTTGAGTTTGAGGTGAATGATTCGTTCTTTGAACATTTTGAGTTTTCGCTGATTAAGCATGGTCAGGTCCATATTGCAGTTGCCCTTGAGAAAATGGAAAGAATGATGATTTTCAATATTACTCTCGAAGGTAAAGTGCTGGTAACCTGCGATCGCTGTTGCGATGAATTTTTATTTCCTGTTTCAGATACACAAAAATTAATTGTAAAACTGGGAGCTGAATATATGGAAGAAAGTGAAGATGTAGTTGTTATCCCGGAAACGGAATACCAGTTTGATCTCTCACCCTATGTGTATGAATTCATTCACCTGGCACTACCTGCGCGTCTGCTGCATCCTGATGATGAAGAGGGAAAAAGCACCTGTGATCCGGAAATGCTGCAACTACTCGAAAAGCTTAACACCAGTGATACTGTTGATCCCCGTTGGGAAGCACTCAAAAAACTTAATACCGATCAATAAATAGTTTGAACTAATACTAAATACATAAAACAATGCCAAATCCAAAACACAGGTTCTCGAAAACCAGAACGGCCAAACGCAGAACACATTATAAACTTGAAGCACCAACCTTCATTATTTGCACAAACTGTGGCACTTCGGTACTTTATCACCGCGTATGTCCCGAATGTGGCTATTACAAAGGCCGTTTGGCTATTGAAAAAAACACAACCGCTTAATTTTGCCACTAAAACGGCAAATCATGTTAGGAAAAGGATTCTTTAAATGAGAATCGGACTGGATGTAATGGGCGGCGATTTCGCGCCGGTGGCTGCAATTGATGGAGCCATTCTTGCAGCTAAGGAGCTATCGAACGACGACAAAATCGTTTTAATAGGTCAGGAGTCTGCCATACGATCGTTATTACACGAACGCGGATGCGATACAGCACTCTTCGAAATAGTGCATGCACCAGAGATTATCGAAATGGGTGAGCACCCTACCAGAGCTCTTGCTAAAAAGCCGGATGCCAGTATTAGTGTCGGGTTTCATATGCTGAAACATAAAAAAATTGATGCTTTCGCAAGTGCTGGTAACAGTGGTGCTATGCTGGTCGGCTCAATTTTCAGCGTAAATACGATACAAGGTATTGTGCGCCCTTGTACTTCAGCTATCATTCCCCAGGAAGATGGCGGATACAGCCTTTTAGTTGATATAGGCACCAATCCCGATGCGAAGCCTGATGTTTTTTACCAATTTGGATTAATAGGATCCATTTATGTGAAAAACGTGTATCATGTTGAAAATCCGAGAGTGGCTTTGCTCAACATCGGGCATGAGGAGGAAAAAGGGAATCTTACCACACAATCAGCATACAGCCTGATGAAGGACTCGAAAGACTTCAACTTTTTAGGTAACATTGAAGGCCGCGACATACTTCATAACAAAGCTGATGTAATAGTATGCGATGGATTTACGGGTAATATAATTCTCAAGCTCATTGAGTCATTTTATGACCTGATGGAAAAAAGAAACCTTGTTGATGAGTATATCCGCCGGTTTAATTACGAAAACTACGGAGGGACTCCTATACTCGGTATTAACGGTGCCGTTATAATGGGTCATGGTATTTCAAATGACGTCGCCATAAAAAATATGGTTTTACTTGGCCGTGATGTATTTAAAGCAAAGATTGCTTCAAAAATAAAGCATGCACTTTTAAACCTCAACGGAGGTTTTATAATGGAATAATATTTCCGGCCCCACAGGGCCAGTGGCATGATCCCAAACCGGGAAATTGTTAACATTGTTTGTACAAACTGCTTTTTAACAACAAGAGAATAAAAACTTATGACAAAACTAAGAGCCGCTATTACCGGAGTTGCAGGTTATGCCCCCGATTATATACTCAACAACGAGGAATTGAGTCGAATGGTTGATACTACCGATGAATGGATAATGACACGTATCGGTATCCGTGAACGACATATTTTAAAAGGCGAAGGCCTGGCTTCATCCGACATGGGTGCCGAAGCTGTTAAACTTTTGCTTGCTAAAACAAATACTAATCCGGAGGATGTTGACCTGGTTATTTGTGCTACTGTTACACCGGATATGATGTTTCCGGCTACGGCCAACATAATCAGCGATAAATGCGGAATCACCAATGCTTTCAGCTATGATATGAATGCTGCCTGCTCCAGCTTCCTTTATGCGCTTACCGTGGCTCAGAAGTTTGTTGAATCAGGAACGCATAAAAAAGTAATCATTGTTGGAGCTGATAAAATGTCGGCAATAGTTGATTATACTGACAGGGCTGTTTGTCCTCTTTTCGGAGATGCTGCCGCTGCTGTAATGCTTGAGCCAACAACCGAAGATTTCGGTATGGTTGATTCTATTTTCAGAACTAACGGAACCGGACGTCATCATTTATATATGAAAGCTGGTGGATCACTACGACCTGCAACGCACGAAACAGTAGATAACAAGGAACACTATATATACCAGGATGGACAAACCGTTTTCAAATGGGCTGTTTCGAAAATGGCTGATGTTTCGGTTGAAATGATGGAAAAACATAACCTCAAATCGGAAGATCTGGCATGGTTGGTTCCGCATCAGGCCAATATGCGTATTATCGATGCTGTTGCTAATCGCATGGGGTTGGAAAAAGAAAAAGTAATGATCAATATCGAAAGATATGGCAATACAACTTCGGCAACTATTCCGCTGTGCCTATGGGAATGGGAATCGAAACTCCGTAAAGGCGATAACGTGATACTGGCAGCATTTGGTGGTGGTTTTAC
>CAZBZA010000407.1:1842-3552 GCA_964495865.1 uncultured Lentimicrobiaceae bacterium | reverse complement strand
GAATCAGTACCTATCATCATTCCGCCGGGGAAAGCATAATTTTCGAGAATCACCTGGTGGATAATTCCTGCTCCGGGTTTCCAGAAACCAATTCCGTATTTGGCAGATACCGATTCGAGGAAATCATAAACTTCCTTATTCTGCGAAAGCGCTAAATCCAGATCGGCACTTGCACCAACTGAAGCCTGAATAAGATGGTCGCAATGAACCGTGCTTGGAACGGCAGTCCTGTTTCGTCCGGCTGTCATAAACTGAAGCAGTGCCATTTGCGCAGTAGCGTCCTGCATGGCAACACGGTCGGGACCGAAATTCACGTATTCCTCTCCCCTGCCGAATGGTTTTCCCGGTAGCTCATCCCAGAGGTGGCTGTAAAGAATTTTCTCGCTGAGCGTAAGTGGTCGGTTTACTAATTTGCGTGCTTTTTCAATTTTGGAAGGTAACTCTGAATATACTTTCCTGACCAGTTCAATGTCAAACAACATATTGAATCTATTTAAATAATTTGATGTTTTGCAACGACTAAATTACACTGAAGTTTTGAGTTACACAATAAGAGTCTGTTTAAAATTGCTGTTTTTAACTTTTAGAAGTGACGAGGGGCGACCTGGCGAAGGGCGAGTGGCGAAATTAACTATTAAATCGGGAATTACTATTAAGGATTCTTCCCTGCTTGACGGATGTTGCCAGGTAGTCCAATTCTGACTTCTCTTTTCTGACATCAATATTTAATAATTTTCAAAAGGCAAATCAAAACAGTCTCTATACCTGCCCCGAATTTATGAATTGTATTGCCAAAACAATTTTATGATGCTTATGTTTACATTTAGTTAAAACTAAAGCGTTGTCACACCTAAAACTTTATCTTTGTACTAATAAATGAAACGATTATTAGCCATATTTTTATTGCTCAGCCTGATAGCTCCATTGGGTGGTGCCTATCTGGGTTTTCGTATTGAGAAAACCCGGGTTAATAAAGCAGTAAAAAGGCATATAATTGCTGGTGTAAGCAAAGATGAACTGGTTGAATTTAAATTCCTGCTATCGGATACAAGCACTAAACTCCGTTGGGAACATGATCGGGAATTCGAGTTTGAAGGTAAAATGTATGATATTGTCGAACGAAATAATATTAATGACTCGGTAACTTACTGGTGTTGGTGCGACAATGTAGAAACTCAATTGAACAAACAATATAAAACACTGGTAGCAAAAGCGTTAGGCAACAATCCACAGAAAACAAACAGTAAAAAACAATTAATCGATTATTTAAAGACACTCTATTTTACAGGTGCGTACAAAAATCAGAACACAATTTATATTTCAGTAACTGACACATTTTTAGATAATTATAAACTTTATGATGACTCCTGGATAAAATCGCCTCCGGGTCCGCCCCCAAAATTCCGAATACTTTCAGTTTAATCATTTTCAACCGGCGTTTTCCCGCTAAGGTTGAATTCCACTCTTGTATTAACAAAATAGTCATGATGAAACAGCCATGATTGAATATTCATTCACATAAATGAATAGTCAATTTGTTGGTTTACTGCCGGTTGGTTCCGTGCATTCATCGGACCTAAAAATATTTTAAATGAAAAAACTACTTTTACTATGGGTATTATTTGGATTTTATGAAACCGGATTTACCCAAATAGTAACTATCACCGATGGTGCAAGCCATCAACCTATTGAACTGGCTACCTTATCGAG
>CAZBZA010000407.1:0-1742 GCA_964495865.1 uncultured Lentimicrobiaceae bacterium | reverse complement strand
ACTGAAAAAACAGAAGTCTTTTTCGGTCCCGGTTCCGTTATTTATGGTAGTGATGCTATAGGTGGCGTAATGAGCTTTCAGACTCTTACACCTCAATTATCACTGAACGACAATGAACCTTTAATCAAAGGAAGTGCGATTAGCCGTTATTCGTCAGCAAATAACGAAAAAACAGCTCATTTCGATGTGAATGTCGGGTGGAATAAATGGGCTTCGGTCACAAGTTTCTCTTCCTATGATTTTGGTGATTTGCGTATGGGCAGTTTTGGCCCTGAGGAATACCTCCGTCCTTTTTATGTGCAACGAATTGATAGTGTAGATGTAGTTGTTACCAACGAAGATCAGCAAATACAAACTCCGACTGCTTACACACAAATGAATCTGATGCAGAAAATCCGGTTCAAACCTAATGAGAAATGGGACATCCAGTATGGATTTCATTATTCCACCACTTCAAATTTCGCCCGGTACGACAGGCATATCCGTTACAAAAACGGCCTTCCCCGCTATGGCGAATGGTATTATGGTCCGCAAAAATGGATGATGAATAACCTGAGCATTACACATACCGAAAAAACCGGACTCTATGATGTGATGACAATACGGATTGCACAACAATCTTTCGGAGAAAGCCGCATCGACCGAGATATTAACAAAGACGACCGTCATATCAGGAATGAAGAAGTAGCCGCCTACTCCGTAAATGTCGATCTTAATAAATCCATCGGAGGCAAACACAAACTTTTTTATGGTCTGGAAGGCGTAAAGAATGATGTAACTTCAACAGGAACTGACGAAGATATCTCGACCGGCATAAGCGTTCCGGGACCTTCGCGCTATCCGCAGTCAGTTTGGGCTTCGTATGGAGTGTATCTGAATTATCAATATAAAATATCGGAAAAAATTGCTTTACAATCAGGGCTAAGATATAACCGGTATAAGCTTGATGCTGATTTTGATACTACTTTTTATCCGTTTCCATACACAAAAATGAATATGCAGGACGGAGCTCTCACCGGAAGCTTAGGAATGGTTTATCACCCATCAAGTGATTGGGCAATTAGTGTGAATGCATCAACCGGTTTCCGTTCGCCTAATGTAGATGATGCCGGCAAGGTTTTCGATTCGGAACCTGGTTATGTGGTAGTTCCTAATCCCGATCTGAAGGCTGAATATGCATATAACATTGAATTTGGGTTGGCCAAAATAATTGCAGAAATAGTTAAAATTGATGTAACCGGTTACTATACCTTGCTTGACAACGCTATGGTGCGCCGTGATTATACACTTAACGGAATGGATAGCATTATGTACGATGGCACAATGAGTAAGGTGCAGGCAATTCAGAATGCAGCCAAAGCAAATGTGTATGGTGTTCAGGTTGGATTGGAAGTTAAACTGCTTTATGGTTTTGGGTTTGCAAGTGATTTCAATTATCAGAAAGGAGAAGAGGAACTGGACGATGGTTCAACAAGTCCTTCGCGCCATGCTGCGCCGGTATTCGGAAGTTCGAAAATTACTTATGCGGCAGAAAAGCTGAATATGCAGATTTACGCAGTGTACAGCGGTAAAAAGACCTATGAACAACTTCCGGTTGAGGAACAGGGCAAAACAGAGATTTATGCTATCGACTCAAACGGAAATCCATGGTCGCCTTCGTGGTACACACTCAATTTTAAAGCTATGTATCAGGTAACTGAACATTTTTCGATCAGTGCCGGTCTCGAAAACATAACAGATCA
>CAZBZA010000406.1:0-3556 GCA_964495865.1 uncultured Lentimicrobiaceae bacterium | reverse complement strand
TTTCGGACAAACTTGATATGCTGGATGCTGAAGCAGGCTTCCGTGAGAAACTCGCCAATCTTCCGGTTCATTCGCCTAATGCAGGAACCTGGAATACCATTCTCTTCCGTCTGAACCGCGCGGCTTACATCAAAACCGGTGTCCGTATTGCGCTTTCGACAGCAGCCGGATTACTGTTGTTTTTTGCAGTATCACGTGTTATTGATACAAATGAAAACAATACATCGGTTCCGGCACTTGCCCTCAAGGAACAACCAGAAGTTAAAACTGCTCCTCAGAACCAAAGCATAACTCCACATCCTGCTCAGATTCAAAATCAAAACCAACACATCAATACAGTTTCTAACAGAACAAACACACCTCCATCAGCAGTTGCAAAATCTGCATTTGTTGAAACGGAGTCTACTTTTATCCCTTCAGATAATGAAATTGCTATCAATCAGGATATTGCCATCATTCAAATAGATACCGCATATTCACTCTCAAGGGAAATAGCAGTTCTGGAAACTCTACTTGCTGCTGAAGAATTAGCTGTTGAAGAACAAAATTCTCCCGTTTCGCTAATGCAGGAACAACCTGATAACGCAATTATTACTGCGCCTGTTAAATATTATACTCCCAAAGATCCGCAGGATAGTAAAAGCACCAACCATTTTGCACTGGGAATGTATTACCTGCCCGAAAATATTGATAACGGCGATGGTACTTCTCTTTTTCACAACGTAAACGTTACTGCCAGTTACAACAAGGAAAAAGTGAGGTATAATACCAGTCTGGGTATGGCCTACAACGAAGAGCAACTGGTATTCGATATGAATTATAATATCAACACGCCTGTTATGGGAACCGGAGCCGACGGGCAGCTCGATACCCTTGGATACCGAGTTGACAAAATGGAATCGCAATACGAGGGAACTGAAAAACATCAATATTTCACGTATAATCTGGGATTAGGCCGAAAGCTGTTCAGCGCCGGCAAATTCTCAACCTGGATTTCTGCCGGGGCAGGTTTCGGGATTCGGTTGAATGATCCCGATATTATTGCAACTACTGAAAAATCGATTAAAGGACAGTATAACGCCCAGATCACCAGTGTACAAACCAGCCAACCTGAGTACAACGATGTATATGTAAATTTCGCAACTGGTATTGATTTAAATTATCGGCTTTTGAAAAGGCTCAGTTTTACATTTACACCGACAAGCCTTTGGTATTTCAAACCGGTGCTTACAAAGGACAATCAGCCAACTGATGAACTTACACTCGGATTTAAAACCGGCATGAAATTTGATTTTTAAAACCGGAACAATACCTTTGTTAAAATTCCGGCTCTATGAAACTAATTCTATCAATACTGCTTTCGGTAATAGTCCTAACCACTTTTGCACAGCACGGACGTGAGGATCAACTGATTCCTGTCACAAAACCGACCACCTCCCCTACTTTAAAAAGCCTCGAAGCAAAATTTACTGCTGATGTAACAGAGGGTCCGGCACCACTAACTGTAACATTTACTGATGAATCCACCGGCAATCCAACCTCCTGGAAATGGACATTTGGCGACGGGGACAGCAGCCTTTTGCAAAATCCGGTACATATTTATCAATCAGCGGATACATACACAGTAAAACTTTCCATTTCCGATGGAACTAATGGTTTTGCCCTGGAGAAGAAGGATTACATCAAAGTAAATATCAGTTATGAAAATTGCGATACGCTTCGGTTTCCACTTCCTGAACCACTTACATATTACATGATTCCCGGCAAAGGATATGTAACGGGAAATAATTCTTACGGGGATAAAGCCATTTGCGATTTTTTCCAAAGCACGCAAACTAACCTGCTGATTACTGGCATGATATGCGAATTTAGTAAAGCAAAGCAAGCTTCCGGCAATAATGAGAAAGTTCCTATCATAATATGGAACGCAGATGCCTCAACAGGGAAACCAGGAACCGTTTTGGCTTCCGATACCATATTGCTTTCAAACCTTGTGAATGATGTCGCCAATGCAAAGTTTACAAACATTGATTTTAAAAACCCGGTTTCAACAGATGCTTCCTTTTCGATGGGAATAATGTTACCGGTGATTGCAGGCGATACAGTGTGTTTGTGGTCAACCAGCACAGGAAAGTTACCTGTAAATACGACCTGGATACAGCAGAGCAACAATGAATGGGAATCTGCGAAAGCTTTATGGACCCCTTCGGGTGGACCCGATTTTATCATTTCAAGTGCAATATATCCCAAAATCTGTTTAGTGGAAGGCACAGATAAAACGGCAATCCCAGTTCCTTTTGCTATATGGCCTAACCCTGCTGGTGATGTAATTTCAATTGTTAACCAGCAAGGCATCAGCACTGCTTCAACCTATTCAATTACGGATATGAACGGGAAGAAACTTCTGAAAGGCAACATCGCTGATTCAATAAGCACTTTGGTAGATATCAGCCAATTGAAATCCGGGATTTATATTGTTCATTTTAACAGCAAATCTTCATCATTCTCAACTAAACTGGTTGTGAAATAAATTATTTATACTTCACGGAATTCTTCGTATATCGAACACTTGCATAAGTCGCAATTATTCAGTATATTTGTTGAATTGAAACTATAGAAATATCTAAAATTAGACCCATGGAAAAAATAATTGTTGCTGTTGACCTTTCGGACCTTGCTACTGCGGTTATAGAGTATGCTGCATCTACGGCAAAAGCTTTCAGGAGTCAGATCCGCATATTGCACGTTGTTGCACCGATACCTTCCTATATTGGAAATGAAATTGCACCGCAAGTAATTCCTGCTGAAAACAAAGAAGAAATTGAGCGGATGAACCAGGAATTATCGGCCATGGCTGAGTATTTGCAAAAGCAGGGAATAGAGGCCCATTATGAACTCGCCCACGGACCTGTTATTGAAACGATTCTTGAGAGTGCGGGCAGTTTTAATGCCGATCTTATTGTGATGGGCGCGCATAGCCATGGTTTTCTATACCGGGCCTTTATGGGAAGTGTCTGCTCAGGTGTGGTTAAGCACAGTCATATTCCGGTTTTAATTATTCCAGGGAAATAAAATTGCATTAAGGGTTCAACAATTCTTTGAAACGCTTTAATTGCATCAAAACAACTTTGAGCTTAAAGTTTTAAATTTAATCCAGTATTAAGCTTACAAATAACTGATTAACAATGAGATTTCATTCGACTGTCGTGTTTGTAAATGATATTGAGATATCAAAGGAATTCTATACGCAATTTCTTAAATTCACTATAGAACACGATTTCGGAAAAAATGTAGTTTTAAGTAGCGGAATTACACTTTGGGAAATCGGGAAGGAACATTCCATCAATAAGCAGTTGAATACCGGAAATGAATCAAACCGGTTCGAATTGTATTTTGAAGATGCGAATATTGATAAAGTGTTTCTTGCCCTGGAAAAAGCAGGAATACATTTTTTTCATCCCATCCATGAAGAACCATGGGGACAGCGGACATTTCGCTTTTTTGACCCTGACAATCACCTGATTGAAATAGGCGAGCCTTTGGATGTTTTTGTAAA
>CAZBZA010000405.1:0-3566 GCA_964495865.1 uncultured Lentimicrobiaceae bacterium | reverse complement strand
CAAAGGATCACGCGCCAGATTGACATGGTTTTCTGTTTAAATTAAGTGGTTGAAATTTTATAAAATGTTTGACGACGCTTTGCAGGAAAAGTTACATAAGGTAATTTAGCGCAGCTTCTTAAAAGGGATATAGTTTTCCGGTATTTTGAAAAGAAGTGAGCCTGCGATCGGATAGAAAATTCTAAGGGTTTGTTAAACGCACAGGGGAATTATATTATACATTTGTGACACTTTATTTCCGTAATTGATAACAGCAATAATTTCGGCACCGAATTTCAAATGCAATCCGAACCTTTTAATCCTATTATGACAATGAAAAATCCCGTTTTATTTTTTACAATCGTTCTGCTACTTGTTTTCAGCACCTCAGTTTCAGCCCAGATCGGGTTAAAACCTTACAGCACCTTTGTTACCGGTGCAACAGCATCGGCTCTGGTAATAAATGATATTAATAGTGACGGGCTGAAAGACATTGCCGTTATTACCCATGAATATTGGGGTGATAACACTGACTACAAACTACTTATCTATTACCAGAACTCCAGCGGCAACCTCGATAGTCCGATTGTATTCTTTTATCCGTATTATTCGGAAGGGGCAGTTTCCCTTGATGCCGGTGATTTGAACGGCGACACAAAAACAGATATTGCACTGGCCAGTGATGACAGCCTGGTAGTTTTTTATCAGCAAAATAAAACAACATTTACCACACAGTGCACATACATCGGTTATGGCACTGATGCAGTTAAAATCGGTGACCTTAATAACGACGGCCGGGCTGACCTTGCAATAACTGAATTCAATGCAACAAATATCCATATCTTTTATCAGGATGCAGCCGGCAACCTGACCATGACAAATTACCCATCAGTTGAGTGCGGATATGTAAAACTCGAAATCTGTGATATAAACAATGATTTGCTCAATGACTTGCTGCTATTTTCAGCAGGAGGGTATAATCATGGGCTCTATTACTACCTTCAAAATGCGAATGGTTCGCTCGATTACGCATACAGCAGCGGAATCGGACAGAATGGAGGGAGAGGCATGTCCATAGGTGACCTTAATAATGATTCGAAACCTGATATCGCGGTTACTTCAGGAGGAAATTATCCTGCAAAGCTTGAACTCCATATGCAGAAATCGCAAACATTCGGATTTAATGATCCGCTAAACCTGATAGCTTATGATATTCCTGAACCGGTTTGCATCGAAGATATGAACTGCGACGGGAACAACGAAATCCTTATAGCGCATCATGGCTGGCATGCTATTTCGTGTTATGAGCAGGACGCACAACATAATTATTCGACCTACACACTTTTTGGCAATATTTATGGAAACTACGACATGTACAATATGGATACCGGTGACCTTAACGGTGATGGACGGCCCGATATAGCCCTGGCCTCGGGGAACCTGTTTGTTCATTATAACGACAGCAAACCACTTGTTTCCGATACACTATCAGTTCGAAGAGTTACGCATACCGAAACTTTTTTGATTGATAACCAATATGTAACCCAATATACCGACACGCTTAACTCTTTCATTATAAAATCAACTGATAGTGTTTATGTGAAATATACTATTGGTAATATTCAAGGCTGGGAACGCAGGTATGAACTGCGTAACGGATTGATATGCAATTATTATGTAAACGATACAGCGCTGATTGATTCAATTTACGCTAATTGGATAGACACCCTTTCAGTGGAGACATCCGTATTTTATCATTTTGCAGATACTCTTGGAGTTTACGGAACAAAGGAGTTGTATTTACTCACGGATCTGAATCTTTATCCAAACCCAACCGATGGACTGCTTTTTATTGAATCAAATGCCCTTTTAAATAATTTGCAAATCAGTGTTTTTAACGCATCGGGAAAGCAGGAAAATGTTTCCATTGCAGAAAATGCGGTGAGGTATGAGATTGATATGAGTAAAAAACCAAAAGGCTTGTATTTTGTGCGCATTATTTACGAAGGAAATATAATCTTTAAAAAATTTGTTCTCCTGTAACTATGTGTTCCTTACTTGTTTTCAGGGGAGGTTGGGATGGCTACTATATTCAACCCAAATTTTATGTTAGCACAAGCGATTAATCAAAACGTATGTTTACTTCATGTAAATAGTTGACTAATAGGGATTTGTTTTTTATGGTTATCAATCATTATAAGCCATTAACTTTGGCTCTGTCATTGCTTCCTGAATCTTTTCCCGATTAAAATAACCACAGTGAAATACACAAAACCTGTCTTAATGCAGTTGATGCTGTTTGCTATTTTACAACTTAGCATAGTATGCATTTCGTGTATGCCTCAAAATAGAGCTAAAAACCAAGATATTAGTAAAACTGAGCAGTCAAATGCTAAAGAGACCAATCTCTATACTACAAACAAAGCAAAAGGAATTGACAGGAACATCCGCAGTATTTTTCAGGATAGCAAAGGTAATTACTGGTTTGGCACCAACGCGTCAGGTGTGTATCGATACGATGGTGTATCGCTGATGCAATTTACTGAAAAAAATGAATTAGGTAACAATCAAATTTTAAGCATACAAGAAGACAAGTTCGGAAACATCTGGTTTGGTACAGGTTTATTCGGTGTAAGTCGCTTCGATGGACAATCCTTTAAAACGTTTACAACCAAAGAAAATATGAACATCAGAGATGGTTCTGCGAACGATTGGAAAATAGAACCGGATGATCTGTGGTTTAATGCAGGAAGTGGAGTTTATCACTCTAACGGTGTTTCATTTGCGTACCTGCCTTTCCCGAAACCGGATTTTGATGCCCGATATTCACAAGGACCTGCTAATAGACTCAGTGCGTATGCAACATATAGCATTTTAAAGGACAAAAAAGGAAATCTTTGGTTCGGCACGCAAGCCAAAGGAGTTTGCCGGTACGATGGAAAAACTATATCCTGGTATACAGGGAAAGGCCTCCTGGGTCCGGCGGTTCTTGCTTTGTTCGAAGACAGTAAAGGAAATATCTGGTTCGGAAATAATGGTAGCGGATTATTCATGTACGATGGGAATTCTGTACTCAATTTTACAGAAGAAAAAGGGCTTGGGAATACTGATTTCCGAAATTCAGGCCAATCAGGTCCGGGTACTCTGGCTCGTATTTATTCGATAAACGAAGATAATTCCGGAAACCTCTGGATAGGAACCGTTGATGCAGGCGTATGGCGGTTTGATGGGAAAAACTTAACTAATTTTACCATAAAGGACGGACTTAGCAGTAATGCAATAAATACAATTTATAAAGACAAAAATGGAGAACTTTGGTTTGGGACTGACGGCAATGGCGTGTGCAGGTTTAATGGAATTACATTTTACGAATTTGTAATAAAGTAAGGAACAACAAAAGCAGTGAATATAAACTAAGTAAAAATGTTAAAATAACTTCCCCAATTTAAATAAAAGAGACGAATGAAATTTATACATCTCAGTCAAATAAATATATCGTCCCTACGGGACTTCGGCCAATTGGGTACTTATATTTCTACCAACATTCAGTCCCGCTGGGCATACGCGTCAACTTAATTCTGTGTCGT
>CAZBZA010000404.1:0-3567 GCA_964495865.1 uncultured Lentimicrobiaceae bacterium | reverse complement strand
TCTTTGCTCAGTGAATCTCCGATCCAGTTCAAAGGGCCGAAAGTATTTTTATGAACATACTCTCTCAAAAAGCGCCCTGCTTCCTGCCGTGGATCAAGCAGATAGTAATCATCGGCATCCCAGTAAATTTCAGCTTTTCCAGCGCCGATAAGGTATTTCAGGAGTTTTTCTTCAGCTGCCGTTAAAGCATTAAAACCGGCAAAAATAATACTGTCCCATTCGGTAAATGATTTGTTTTCAATGTCATTCAAAAGTGTATCAAACGCAAGTCCGAAATAGGCTTCATTATTCTTAAGCAACTCTTCCCGAAACAATTTATATGCCGGAGCCAGTGAATTATAAAACCGGAGGTAATTTAATTCGAATGAAGTAAGCGGTTTCCCATCCGGATTCCAGTGTTTCATGGCTTTTATTTCATCGAGGTACTGAAAAACTTTTTCTCCGTCAGCCAGGTACTGATCAATTTCGTCGAAATCGCCAAGGAGCATATTTCCCCACGAAATAAATTCGGAGAAAGGCTGTGCTTTATCTTTTTCAATTGATTTATACACTTTATAAAGCCGGGAAATGAGATCGAGCGGATCGCTGAGAGTGAGTCCCGATTTATGAACCACAAAATCCTCCAAAGCGTAAATGTCAGGAAGCCAGATGGGTTTATCAATCAGCCGCGACACATATTGTTTGAAAAATAATCCTGCCCTTCGGCTGGGAAACACCAGGCAAAGGCGGCTGAAATTTTCTCCGTGTGTATCCAGAAGGTGTTTGGCCAGTTTATCGAGGAATGGTTGCATGGAATTTGTAGTTGCCTCAGCCCTGCCTGCTTTCCTGAAAAAGGAGAGTGGAAGGACGAGATGATTGAGATATTTTGAGTTACTTCATATTTCGCAACTTTTGTAAAATTATTTGCGCTTTTAACAATTCTTCCGGCTTTCCCATGTCCACCCAGTTTTCGGGATTATGTTCAAAGCCGGTAATTTTGTGGGTGGCTGAAAGTTCGAGGTAGGTATCAACAATGGAGAATTTGCCTTCCTTTTTTATAAGGTTAAAAATTTCAGGATCAATAACATGTATGCCACTGAATGCATACCGTTTCAGGTTTTGGAAATTGTGATTTACAATTTTCAGTTCACCGGTTTTAGTGTTTTCCCAACCGCAAAGCTGCATGCGTTCATCAAAAAGAAAATACCTCGAAGTTTCGCGATCGCTCACGGCAAGTGTGGCAAATGAACCGCTTTGCGATTGCAGATCAATCATATCCTGGTACCTGATATCGCTTATAACATCCACATTATGAACCAGGAATGGATTTTTATCATCAAAAAACCATGCTGCTTTTTTCAGTCCTCCACCTGTATCGAGCAGCATATCCGATTCGTCAGAAATTGAAATTTGAGCGCCGAAGTTGTTTTTCTGTGCCAGGAAATCAATAACCTGATCCGAAAAGTGATGCACATTGATAATAATATCGTTGATCCCGTTTTTTTGAAAATGTTTGATCAATATCTCAAGCATCGGAACTCCGGCAACTGGTACCAGTGCTTTGGGCATTGATTCGGTATATGGTTTCAGCCTTGTACCCAGTCCGGCAGCAAAAATCATCGCCTTCATAACTTGTCGGGATTGTTTTTGTAATAATTCCGTATCAGGACTTTTTTCAATTCGCGATGAATAATAAGCTCTGTAATAACTTCGGGCAGCGACCATTCCGGGTGAAGTACACTCGATTCCATCACTTTATTTTCGCCAAGGTCAACCTGGTACAACAATGCGGAAAGGCGGTGAGGATCAATTTCGAGGAGTCGCGAAACATGCACCGCCAGCTGAAAAAACATTTCTTCATAAGCTAAATCCGTATTCCCGGTAAATTCAATATCCATCCCGAACATGGTGAAATCCTTAATAATCTGCTCAACAGTCTGGCGGATCACCTCGGTTTTTGTTTTATAAAGCTCAATATCAAATGATTCCAAAATAAATTAGAGTTTTTCAGGTTTGCAGACGTATTTGTCCTTGTTTACTTTTTTCCCACATTTAGCGCATTCAAACTTCGGATCAGCCTGTTTCTTTGCTTTCTTATCGGCATCCTTGGTTTTACATAGTGTTTTCGACATGTTTTCAGGTGTTTATTTTTTCTTAACCATTTATTGAAATAAAAGTTGACAAGTTATTCTCAGAAAAAGCAGACTGTTTGTATTTTGCCTGGCAGTAACAGGAAATGAATTAGCGGTTGGCAATTATTGTTTTCAGATAATTTTCAGGTGTCATTACTCCTAATTTGCTGTTTTTAAAGTCTTTGGTGTTTCTCGTGATAATCAAATCAATATGGCCATCCAGTTCGGCAGAGTAGTTTTGCAAAGCATCTTCAAAATCCTTGAAATCCGAATTTAATGCTTGAATGATAGCGCCTTTGTTAGTGGTAAGAACTTCAGTAATTATAACCAGTTGAGTGAGTTTTTCAATAACTTTCTCATGTGTAGCTGTTTGCCTTAAGAGATAGTAAACATTGCTAAGAATTACTGATGTGATGAAGCCTGTAATTTCTCCGGATTCGCAAAGGGATAAAACTTTGGCGGCTGAATCTGAAAAAGGTTTTCTGTCAAAGAAAAAATCTAAAATAACATCGGTATCAATCAGGGCCTTTTTCATTTACTCAGATATTTTTCTGTGAGTCTTTTGGTGAGCTCTTTTTTATAGTCGAAGCTTTTTGACGTTTTAAATGTTCCTTTCAATGATTTTACTATTGGGGTAAGTTCTTCGGTTTCAACACTTTCTTCCTTTGTAATAACTTTCAGGTAGTTTTCAATAATATCGGACAAACTCCGGCCTTTGGCGGTAGCATATTTCTTGGCTTTATCTATTACAGATTGCTCTATAGTTAATGTTAGTTTAGTATTCATGTTAAAATATGGTTGATGAATTACATAAACAAAGATACTAATATAATGCGATACGTGTAAAAAAATATTTTCTTGTACGTGCTTTTATTTAGCTTTCTGTTAACAAAACAAAGTGCTGGCTCAGAAGTTCATACGGGTATAAAAGTCTTATTTTAATTTCAGGTTTTTCATTTCCTGGTGAAATACAGTTACCTTAATCGAATAGTTTTCGTCGAGGTAAGCTGCCAGCCGCGAGGCACAAAAAACCGACCGGTGCTGTCCGCCGGTACATCCGAAATTAACCTGCAAATTACTGAACCCTCTGCGCTGGTATTCCAATATGCTTTGATCGACGATTTTAAATGCATTCTTCAGGAATTTTGCAACTGAAGGTTCACGGTCAAGGTATTGGATTACAAGATCATCCAGACCTGTAAATTTCTTGTAATGATCGTACCTGCCTGGATTAGGCAAAGCGCGGCAGTCAAAAATAAAACCTCCACCATTGCCTGAATAATCAGGCGGCGGTCCGTTTTTAAAAGAGAAACTGTTTACTGAAACAGTTAGTGTTCCAGCTTCGGCCAAATCGGGTAAAGTGATTTCTGTTTTGGCAATTTCTGCCAGCGCTTTCATCAATTCGGGCATTTCGACCCTGAATTTTACATTCGAAAGTAACCACCGCAAATTTTCA
>CAZBZA010000403.1:0-3572 GCA_964495865.1 uncultured Lentimicrobiaceae bacterium | reverse complement strand
TTACCGGTATTCCGGGAGCATTTGTTAGTATCGAAGATACCATTAAAGGTTTCAAGATGATCCTCGACGGCGAAGTTGACGAATATCCCGAATCTGCATTCAATCTGGTAGGAACAATAGAAGAAGCCATTGAAAAAGGCAAGAAAATGCTGGCAGGAAATTAGTGTTTTGAGAAAAAATAGAGTTGTAACAAGTTAGTTGAGTTTGTTCCGGTTACCACATTCCGGTTTGCCAACCTTCACTCTGCGCCACCGAAGATTTTCTCCCTGAAACCTAATCCCTAACCTCAAAAGCCTCATAAAAAATGAAAATAGAAATTGTAACTCCTGATACCACCATTTACGAAGGTGAAGTTTCGCTGGCTCAATTGCCGGGGCTTGATGGTTCTTTCGAAATACTGAATAACCATGCACCGATGATTGCTGCTTTGAGAAAAGGCCGTGTAAAAGTGATAGATGATAAAAAGGCTACTTTGTTTTTTGATGTTAAAGGAGGCGTTGCTGAAATTTTAAAAAACCGGATTCTTATTCTGGCTGAATAAAATCAGTAACCAATAATTTTAAAAAGGAGGGCGTTTGTCCTCTTTTTTTTTGCCCTGTTCGGCCAGATCAGGATGTTTTTCCTTGTTAGCGAAAGGCTATACTTCATTCCGTATTCCTGTAAAGTTATAACTTTAAAGGATTACATTCCCGTAAAGTTATAACTATGCGGGAATTGGCTAGCTTATTTTCCTAACCCGGCTTCTGAAAAATCCTCAGGAGAGTTAATATTTGTCAGAATACTGTTTTCAGTGATTTCGACCTTTTTAGTTGCGAAAGTTTGTAAAAAATGATCAATTCGTATTTCAGTATCACTTATATCGATTATTTTCTGAGCTACTGCAGAACTGAAAAGGACCGGATGCCCCGATTTAGCATCATATACCGGAATAATAACATCAGCGTCTTTTCTGCATTGAAACAGCGATCTGAGCACCTCATCTGAAGTAAATGGATTATCAATATTCTGAAAAAAGCAGGAACTACCGGGGTTCGATTTTAGTACTCCCGTTCGAAGCGAATAAAAACGGCCTTTCTCAGGGAAGTGATTAACTACCAATTCGACTTCATCAGCTAAAGGTATTTGTAGTTTATGAATTGAATTGTACAGATCAGTATTCACAACCACAATTACTTGTTTTACACCGGATTGAATGTATGTTCGGGTAATTTTCTGAATAAACGTTTCGTCTTTACTGAATTTTAGCAATGCTTTGGGTTCGCCCATTCGCTCAGAGCTTCCAGCCGAAAGAATGATGCATGAAGTTTGACCGAATAAATTCCTGTCCATTTTAATAATTTCCTACTTTTACGTAAGTTAAAATTAACAAACTTTCCTTTCCAAAATGACTCACTCTGCCGCATTTTCAACAATTACTGCATTAAATCTTTATAAACTTATTGATGTGGAGTATTCGGTGCGAAAGGAAATTTTTGGCATTCCCGAAAAACTATTCTTCAATCCGGTAAACCAACAGGGAATTTCGATGGAAATATTCGGACAGCATCTGAATACTCCGCTTGGTGTGGCCGCCGGTCCGCATACTCAAATGGCTCAGAATATTATTTCAGCCTGGCTGTGCGGAGCAAGTTACATCGAACTGAAAACCATCCAAACCCTCGACGAACTGGAAATATCAAAACCCTGTATTGATATGCAGGACGAAGGCTACAACTGCGAATGGTCACAGGAACTTCGCATACCTGAATCTTTCGAAGAATACCTGAAAGCCTGGATACTGATTCATTTGCTGCAGCATAAATTCGGTTGGGACAAGCAGCAAAAACGAGGTTTCATTTTCAATATGAGCATCGGATATAACTTTGAAGGCATTCAGAATGAAAATATGCAATGGTTCCTGAAAAGCATGTCGGATTGCGGTGCGGCTAAACAAAAGATGATAGCCGAATTACTGCCATTTTACCCGGAACTGGCGAATATTGAGATTCCCGATCGCATTTCCGATAATATCACGCTCAGTACCATGCATGGTTGCCCGCCTGATGAAATTGAGAAAATAGGGCATTACTTATTAAAAGAGAAGAAACTCCATACGCTTGTAAAACTTAATCCAACTCTGCTTGGAAAGGACGAACTCCGTGATATTTTAAATAACAAACTGGGATTTAAAAACACCATTCCTGATATTGCCTTTGAGCATGACCTGAAATATCCTGATGCCATTGGAATTATACAAAGACTTCGGCAAACAGCAGATGAAGAAAAATTGTTTTTTGGCGTAAAACTCACCAATACACTCGAAAGCGTAAATCATAAAAACATTTTCCCGGTTCACGAACAGATGATGTATATGAGTGGCCGGGCTTTGCATCCGATCAGTGTTAACGTTGTAAGGAAATTACAAAACGAATTCAAAGGCAAACTGAATGTTTCTTTTTCAGCCGGCGCTGATTATTTCAATATCAACGATTTGATTGAAAGTGGATTGAAACCGGTTACGGTTTGTTCCGATATTCTGAAGCCAGGCGGTTACGGACGATTGGCTCAATATGTTTCAACCCTTTCGGAAACGAAGAAAAATGAAACCAGGTCGCCACTCGAAAAACTAAACGCTTACGCCGACGAAGTTGTTCTGAACGACGACTATAAACGTGATCCATTTGTAACTAAAAGCATTAAAACCAGCCGTACGTTAGGGTTTTTCGACTGTATTCATGCGCCTTGTGTGGACGAATGCCCGACCAACCAGGATATTCCTGAATATCTATATCATACTTCGCAGGGCGATTTTCAGAAAGCCTTTGATGTGATCATGATTAAAAATCCGTTCCCGAACGTGCTGGGCGTGGCTTGCGATCATTTGTGCCAGACCAAATGCACACGCATTAATTATGAGCAGGCACTGAAAATTAAAGAAGTGAAACGCTTTGTAGCCGAAAAGGGTTTCGAAGCTGATATCAGTATTTCGCCATCAAACGGGAAAAAGGTTGCTATTATCGGTGCTGGTCCATCGGGATTGAGTTGCGCGTACTTTTTACGGATGGGAGGTTTTGAAGTTGATATTTTTGAAACCAAATCCATTCCCGGCGGAATGGTTTCCGAAGCCATTCCTGAGTTCAGGCTAAAAATGGAGTCTCTGAGAAAGGATATTGAACGGATTGAAAAGCTTGGAGTAAAAATTAAGTATAACTCAAAAATTGACAGCCAGCTTTTTGCCCGTTTACGGTCGGAATATGATTCCGTATATATTGCCGCGGGAGCGCAGCGTTTCAAAACCCTGCAAATGGATGGTAAAAATGCAGCCGGAATTTTAAATGCATTTGAATTTTTGAAAAGTACAAAACTTGGAAAACTGACTGATCTTGGGGAAAATATCATCGTTATTGGCGGAGGAAATACCGCTATGGATGTTGCCCGTACAGCTAAACGATTTGCAAAACCAGGCAGTTCGGTCAAAGTTCTGTATCGCCGCACACGTACCGAAATGCCTGCGGATGTAGATGAAATCAAAGCTCTTCTTGCCGAAGGAATTGAATTGATTGAATTGGTTGCGCCCGAAAAGCTTGTGCTGA
>CAZBZA010000402.1:0-3577 GCA_964495865.1 uncultured Lentimicrobiaceae bacterium | reverse complement strand
TCAGACGCTGTCAGGTCCTGCGGACGCTGACAGGTCTTAATAAGCATGCAAAACTATCAGATGTTTATGAATTAGACAATAACTCTAACAATTTGAATTCAAATATCAAATAATATTTTAATTTTGAAACTTATTAAGCAATTATTGATTCTAATTGAAACAAACTCTATTAAACCATGCCGAATAACTTTCATCTTGATGCACTCGATAAGCGGATTGTTGAGCAATTAATGAAGGATGCGCGTATGTCGTACGTCGAAGTTGCCCGTAATTGCAAGGTTACGCATACGGCAGTCCATCAGCGGATTCGCAAAATGAAAGAAGCCGGAATTATTTCCGGTTCGCAGCTTGTATTTAATCACAAAAGCATGGGATATCTTACCTGTGCGTTTATCGGCATACAGGTTAACCTCACTTCAACAAGCACGCATAATGAGGTTTTCAATAAAATACGGCATATTCCCGAAATCGTTGAATGCCACCATATTTCGGGGAAATATTCGTTGCTGATTAAAATCATCACGCGTAACAACGAGCATTTGAAACAGGTTATCGTTGAACAAATTCAATCCATTCCCGAAATTTCCTTTACCGAAACTTTTATTTCGTTGCAGGAAGGGTTTTCGAGGCAGTTACCGATTGGATGAGCATTTACATTAAGTGATATTTTCAGCCTTTATCTAATGGTGAACTTCAAATTGGATTCTTCCGACTTCTGACTCCCGACTTCCGACATTTTCTAATCTTAAATCATGAATTAAATAATTTAAACAGTCTCTTAGTTTCAACTTATGAAACCATCTCCCGAAGTACGACCAGTTCTGAAACTTCAACTCACTACAACAGACTATATGCTCGAAGCAACCGCAATACTGGGTATTATTTCACTCAGTTTACTGGCTGTTGTTTCATATTCATCTCTTCCCGACATTATCCCCACTCATTTTAACTTAAAAGGCCAGGCTGATGATTGGGGAAATAAAGAAAGTATTTTTATTCTTCCGGGTATCGGACTTTTACTTTTTACAGGAATCACAATTATTAGCAAATTTCCTCACATTTTCAATTACACGGTAAAGGTAACCGGGGAAAACGCGCTTCGACTATACACAAAAAGTGTTCGGGTTATGAGAATTTTGAAAGCGCTCGTTGTAATGCTATTCCTTTTCATTCAATGGCAGGTATGCAGAAGCGCTGAAATCGCCGAAATTCCTTCATGGTTTTTACCTGCTGTGCTTATTATCCCTGTATTGCTTCCTATTGCAATGGCACTTTTTCTGACAAAGATCATTTCCTCAGGAAAAAGAAAGTAAACATCATGATTAAGATTACTAAGAATCAGCTGTATTACATTGAAATCATGCATTTTATCAAAAAAGTACGATATAATATATTTTAGTACTTTTGCAAAAACTAAAAACCAACCAATAATTATTAAAATGAAGAAAATTTTGATCCTGGTACAGGTTATCGGCCTTACCATTTTAATGGCCTGTAACTCAGGCGGTAAAGGAGGCGGAAACCCTGATCAGCCATATGGTGAGAAAAGCGGTATCATCACTTACAAACCTATGGATATGATGGGTGTAAAAGTAACCCAGACTCTGTACTTTGATGATTTCGGAAAAAAAGAATTGCGTGAAACCATGGTCGAAGGAAACATGATGGGTATGGAAATGCGTCAGCACACTTTCGACATAAGGGATGGAAGCACAGTATATCATTATGAACTCGAAAATATTACAAACGGCGAAAACAGGGCTACCAAAGATGCTTACAAATCGACACTTACCCCCGAAATGTTTGAGCAAATGAATGTTGAAAAGTTAAGCGACGCATTTAAAACAAAGCTGAATTTTAAAGACGAAGGAAAAGAAACTGTTGCTGGTATCGAAGGCAAAAAATATTCGATTGCCCCTGACAGCGCAAACCTGATGAACCGCATTACAGGTGTTCATTTTAAAAACATTCCTTTAAAAGTATCGATGGGTCAGATGGAAATTATCGCTGATAAAGTTGATTTTGGAGCAAAGGTTCCTGCCGAAAAATTTAAAATCCCGGAAGGATTTACCGTTGTTGATCAGCCTGACAGCCAGATGCCTCAAATGCCATCAGAAGCACCTGAAAGCAATTAAACATGTAATTCATATCCCGCATTTTTAGCGGATATTACCAAACAGCCTGCTGAACAGCGGGCTGTTTGCATTAATGCCTTTAGGTAATCAGTCCTGCGTTTATGGATTTTTAACCCGAATAACAAAACAAAAATCAATAATCCACTGTTTTGAGATAGATATTCAAAAGTAAACAGGCAAAATCCGGTCAAAAATTGGTACTTTTGCCGCTCAATTTAAAATCCATCAGAAATGAATTATGATATTATTGTAATCGGCAGTGGTCCGGGAGGTTATGTAGCTGCTATTCGGGCAGCACAGCTTGGTTTCAAAACCGCAGTTGTTGAAAAATCAGAACTTGGCGGTGTTTGCCTTAACTGGGGTTGCATCCCTACCAAAGCATTGCTGAAAAGCGCCCAGGTATTCAATTATCTGAAACATGCAGGCGATTATGGTATCACACTTGATGGTGCTGCTGCTGCCGATCTTCCTGCTATGGTTAAAAGAAGCCGAAGTGTTGCCGATGGCATGAGTAAAGGCATTCAATTTCTGCTGAAAAAGAATAAAATTGATCATATACAAGGGTTTGGTAAAGTTGTTCCGGGCAAAAAAGTAGAAGTAACCGATGCTGAAGGTAAAGTTACAGTTTATGAAGCATCGCATATAATTATTGCCACTGGAGCCCGTTCGCGCGAATTGCCGAACCTGAAACAGGATGGTAAAAAAATAATCGGGTACCGCGAAGCAATGACTCTTCCGGTTATGCCGAAAAGTATGGTTGTTGTAGGTTCCGGAGCGATAGGATCGGAATTTGCCTATTTCTACAACAGCATAGGCGTTCAGGTTACACTGGTTGAATTTCTCCCTAATGTTGTGCCGGTTGAGGATGAAGAAGTTTCGAAACAACTGGAACGCAGTTTCAAAAAAGCCGGAATGAAAGTTATGACTTCCTCAACTGTTGAAACCGTCGAAATTAACGGTGATATCTGCAAAGTAAGCATTAAAACGCCCAAATCAGTCGAAGTTATAGAGTGCGACATTGTGCTCTCAGCTGTTGGCATTGCTACCAACCTCGAAGGAATCGGTCTCGACGAAACCGGAATTAAATACGAAAAAGGCAAAGTGCTTGTTGACGGATTTTACCGCACTAATGTAGAAGGATATTATGCAATCGGCGATATTGTGAGCGGACCGGCCCTGGCTCATGTTGCTTCACACGAAGGCATTACCTGCGTGGAAAAAATTGCAGGCATGCATGTTGAGCCTATCGATTACGGCAATATTCCCGGGTGTACCTATACCAATCCTGAAATTGCATCAGTAGGTATGACTGAAAAAGCTGCCAAAGAGGCAGGTTACGAAATTAAAGTCGGAAAGTTTCCGTTTTCAGCATCTGGTAAGGCAAGTGCAGCCGGATCGAAAGATGGTTTTGTGAAAGTTATTTTTGACGCAAAATACGGCGA
>CAZBZA010000401.1:0-3578 GCA_964495865.1 uncultured Lentimicrobiaceae bacterium | reverse complement strand
GCACATTCTACCGCACATACCTCCCTCAAGAACCGCTAACGTATTTTTCTGAGGCCGGTCCCTTCGAAGATAACTCTACTTTTTGGGAAACATACGGAACAAGGGCTTGCATTTTAAGGTAAATTTTGGGTGTATAGGAACCGGCCTATTATAAATTTCACAACAGCTGTTGCTTCACCAGAAAGGCCCATGAGAATGAACAAAGGAATAAGCGTAACGCAAAACACCAGCTTCAACCATGTCCGGCAACCCGACAAATCTAACAAGCCTTGTTTTGCGAGCCTTTCGGTGAGGCATACAGATGTGTGAAATTTATAAAAAGCCTTGACCTTTTGGTTCTTTTATGTCAAGATAAAAGAACAAAATCAAAATCAATTTATAAATTTTACTTCAATTGATAATATACCCAGCACATCAAAATAATATCTTGCCATTGAATGATTTAAGGTTAGTAAAAATCAATCCCGGAAGCCAGTCGATCAGCTGTAGAAGCCATCTACCTGTATTCCGGGATTGGAAATGTGACACTGAATATTTAAGTAAATTCTGTTCTTTGACAAGAGCAGATCATCAGAATACCATTATCTTCTTGTTAAGTTTTGATATTCCGGCTTCAACCACTATGATATAAACGCCTGGTTTAACCTGCTGGTTGATCTGGTGTGTGCCTTGACCCGGAATGGATGTATTAACTAAAAGTCGTCCCGACAGATCTAGTAGTTTTACATTTGCCTGGCTTGCAGTTGTATTCATGATCACCGAAATGTAACCGTTTGATCCGGAAGTAATTACCCTTATGCCGGAAGCATCCTCATCAACACCGGTTGTATTGAGGACCTGTGTAGTTTTAACAGGCGACTTAACGCTTTCGCCGCAGGAATTAATTCCTTTAACTGAAATTTCGGCATTCCCTATAAAACTGGTATTCCATGTTACCTGGGCATTTTCGGTTGTGCCCGAAATGGTTCCAGCTGTCGGCGGACTTAACTCCCATGCGTAGGAATCAGCTCCTGCGGACGTTGAATACTCGCTCGTAGTTGTATTCTGAATATCAACCTGTGCCGGTCCGTTAGGCATTGATGGCATGGCGGGAACAGTATTTACTGTAACCTGCAAACTACTCGGCGCTCCGTTTCCACCTGCATTGGTACCATACACGCTCATATTACCCGAATTTGCCGAGGCACCAAACGAAACGTTTACCGATGTAGTGCCTTGTCCGCTGGTAATAGTAGCTCCGGCCGGCGCAGCCCACACATAGCTGGTAGCACCTGCAATGGCTCCTACCGAATAAGTTTCGGAATTATTTTTGCATACAGCGGAAGGACCGGAAATAGGTCCGGCAGCACCTGGTGCCGAAACTGCTTCCTGAACAGTTAATGTGCTGAGTGTTACCGGTCCTGGCTTGTTGCGCGCAAAAGCACCGTAGAAAGTAACAGCGCCACTGCCTGCCGCTGGGGCAATCCAGCCGAAAGTCCAGGTATTGGTTGTTGTATTGGCGTTGGTATGAGTTATATATTTTGTACCTCCACCCACAAGCTGGCTTCCTGATCCTGCAACGAGGGTTCCTTTCTGAGCTCCGGCAGTATTTTGAGGCGAAACTTCAAATCCCATTTTACCGGTATTGGTAAGAGGATTAGTAGCCGTAATCTGGTAAGTGGTTCCGGGCACATAGCCTGAGGGAGGTATATTCGATGTTATTTGTCCGGCAGTGGTAGTTGCCGTCCCTCCGTGGCATTCGGTACAGTTGGCGCCATCACCGGGCGAACCTGTTTTGCCGGCCGGGGCTCCAGTCGGGTACATAACGGTATAACCGCTTGACAATACTACTACAGTAATTGCGATAATCCAGGGTAAATGTTTAACTCTCATAATTTTTAATGTTTAATTAATACATGATTAGAAGTTCGGTTGAATCAGGAATTATTCCTCTCTCCAAATGTATACGTAATGAAATCTCCTGAAAAACAGCAAGAGACCGACAGGAAAAAAGAAAGCTTCAATGAGTTAAATTCGGGGATGAACCAGAAATGGCAGCAGAAACAGAATGGAATTCCAAATCCAGATTGATACATAACAGTCTGTCAGCAAATTTGTTTATGTTAAAAGCAGCATAAAAAAAAGGTGGCAGCGGAATGAACCGTGCCACCTTAAAGTAAAAAGTCTTAGTTAATCGTTTTCCACAATCATTTTATTGGATTTCCTCCTTTTCAGCCTGATCTTCATTTCGTAAGCAATAATATACATTGCCGGTACAAATAACAAGGTGAGGAACGTAGCGAAACTCAAACCGAAAATAATAGTCCACGAAAGCGGGCCCCAGAACATTACGTTATCGCCGCCAATGTGTACCTGAGGGTTAAGCTGGGTGAACATAGTAACAAAGTTCAGGTTAAACCCGACAGCCAGTGGTACAAGACCTAAAATGGTTGCCGTTGCTGTAAGGATTACAGGTGTAATACGTGTTAATCCGGCCTGAACAATGGCTTCACGGGTTTTTAATCCACGCTCTTTCAGGGTGTCGATAAACTCGACAATCAATATACCGTTTCGCACCACTATACCTCCGAGTGCAACAATTCCTAAACCGGTCATAATGATTGAGATTGACATATTGAAAATTACAATTCCTAACAGAACCCCGATTACACTGAAAATAACTTCGCTCAGTATAATAAGTGTTTTACTCATGGAGTTAAACTGCGTGATAAGAATAAAGAATATGAGGCCAATGGCTATAAGCATCGCTTTACCAAGGAAAGCTGAGGTTTCAGCCTGGTCCTCCTGTTCACCGGTGAGCTTTATCTGCACTCCATCATGAAGCGGGTAGTCAGCAGCCAGTTTATTAATCTGGGCTACAATTTCGTTGGCAGTATAACCTGTCATAACACCGCTCGATAAAGTAATAATCCTTTTCAGGTTCTGACGTTTGATACCGCCATATGAATCTACATAATCAATAGTAGCAACTGACGAAAGCGGTATCTGCCTTAAAAGACCGGAATTCATATCACGGTAAGTGATTTTCAGGTTGATAAGCTTGTTGATATTTTCGCGGGTATCAACTGAATACCTGAGCTGAATCGGGAATTCGTCCTCATCCATTTTATATTTGGATATTTCTTTACCTAAAACGGCTGTACGAATTTCCATAGCGATTTGTCCTGTGCTTATACCTTCGTGGTTAGCACGTTCGCGATCGATGTTGATGGCAATTTCAGGTTTGTTTTCCTGGAAATCGCTTTTCAGGTCCTCGACACCCGGAATCTGAAGCGAATCGAGGTAGTTTTTAAAAGCGCCTGCGTCAGCTATCAAATCCGGCAGGTTTTCGCCAGTAATTTCAATATTAACCGGTTTACCGGTAGGTGGTCCTGCCCGGTTTTTATCGGTGGATATTTCGGCACCGGGAATTCCTTTTGTTTCCTTGCGGATCAGATCGAGGTATTCGGTAGTATTTCGTCCGATACGGTTTTTATACTCCACAAAGTTAATGGTAACCTTACCCTTTTCTGCTGCAAGATTGCGGCTGAAGTCCATATCATCACCGGCTCCCAGCGCAATATTGGTAATTACCGATT
>CAZBZA010000400.1:0-3598 GCA_964495865.1 uncultured Lentimicrobiaceae bacterium | reverse complement strand
GCCCATTGCAAGCGGTTTTTGAATATTTCACAAGCCAGGTAAGTGGCTGCGCGCATGGAATCAGCTGATGCAAGGTCCTTTCCTGCAATATCAAAAGCTGTGCCATGAGCAGGCGATGTACGTACATAAGGCAGACCGGCAGTAAAATTAACGCCGTTTTCGAAGTTCAGCGTTTTAAATGGGATAAGCCCCTGGTCGTGATACATCGCCAGCACCGCATCAAACTGTTTGTAATTGGATGAAGCGAAAAACCCGTCGGCAGGGTAGGGGCCGTAAACCAGCTGGCCTTTCTGACGGGCAGCTTCAATTGCCGGCAGAATAATTTCCTTTTCTTCGTGTCCGATCAACCCATCATCGCCGGCATGCGGGTTGAGACCCAATACTGCAATACGGGGTTTGCGGATATCAAAATCTTTACGCAGCGATTCTTCAAGTATGCGTATTTTGTCCGAAATAAGTTCCGTTGTTAAAGTTTTCGCAACCATTTCGAGTGGAATATGCTCAGTTATAACACCGATACGAAGTGTTTCGCCAACCATCAGCATCAGGTATGACGTTGCCCCGAATTTCTCGGCAAGATAGCCGGTGTGCCCCGAAAATGGTTTCTGATAGGCTTCCTGAACATTATGTTTGTTAACAGGAGCTGTAACCAAAACATCAATATGTCCCTTTTTTAGGTCTTCTACAGCCGCATTTATCGATAGCAAAGCCATCTCACCAGCTATAACCGTTGACTCGCCAAGGTCAATTTTCACTTCCTTATCCGAAAGGTTTAAAAGGTTCGCTTTTTTGGGCGAAGCCTGGTCGGCCGAACGGATAATATTAAAACTAAAATCGGGGATATTGAGCATCTTCCGGTGGTATGAAGCCGCTTTAGAAGTGCCATAAACTACTGGCGTAAACAGTTCGGTAATGCGTTGGTCGAGGCAGGTTTTTATAATTACCTCATAGCTTATGCTGTTAATATCGCCATGAGTTATGCCGACAACAATACGGTTTTCATTTTCTGAAGTACGGATCATACTTTTCTTAATTTTTTCCTTAGCTGCAAAGATAAGCTTTTGCCTTTATGGTTTATTCCGATTCAAATTTATACCCTTTTTTATTTGAATTGTTTTCGATGGAAAGCTTTGCGCGGGTTTTAACTGACTTTCAAAAAAACAATATCTGGTTTTATATATCCAAATGAACGTATTAGAAGGGTTTAATGAAAAAACTATATTGTTCATATTATCATCGGAATAAGATCAGACATATGAGTGTCAAATGATCGGGATATGGATAATATCGTTCAAAATCAATGCATTATATGTTTCGGTGCGCTGCACCTTGTATGATATTTTTCCATATCCCTACAAATATCTCGGTGCTCTGCACCTTTATTCATTGCACTTAAGCAGGTATTGTGAAGCCACAGAGTGGCGCAATATTTGTAGTTTGGATAAAGTGAGAATAATTTAAGGTGCAGCGCACCGGAATCTATTCAATATTACGGTTTGGTTTTTCAGCAGATCCTGAGTATGTTGTGATATCCGGAACCAGGAATTGAAGATACCTGATTTTAATCCGGTTCAATTCCATAAATTTGTTTGCACATAATATCCCGGTATGAATTTATGTTTCTTTGTCAGCGACCTGCACGGTAAAATGAGCCGGTACGAAGCGCTTTTCAGGCTCATTAAAAAGGAGAAGCCTGATTTCATATTTATAGGTGGCGACTTATTGCCTCACCGGAGCTTTAAGGCTTCAAATGCTAAAAGCGAGGGCGATTTCTTCAACGAATTTCTGCTGAGGAAGTTAAGTCAGTTGCGCGATAAACTGGACTGCAATTATCCTGAAATTTTTCTTATTCCGGGCAATGATGATCTTAAAACTGATCTTCGGTCATCTAAGGAAGGCGAAAAAGAAGGCTTGTGGCGCAATATCCATAATCAATGTGTGGTGATAGGCAAATACCGTCTTTACGGATATGCCTGTGTTCCACCTACACCTTTCAGGAATAAGGATTGGGAAAAGTATGATATTTCGAAGGAAATTGCTCCCGGATCCATTGCTCTGTCAAAGGGATTTTATTCATTGCCTCCGGATCATGATACAGAAAATGATACTATTCAGCATGATATCGAAAAGTTTGTAAATGATGATGATCTTGAATATGGTATTTTTCTCTTCCATTCCCCGCCTTTTGATACTTCACTCGATGTGGCTGAAACAAGATCCGGAATTTATGAGCACGTCGGCAGTAAAGCAATCAGGAATTTTATTGACGAAAAACAACCTTATCTGACCATGCACGGTCATATTCACGAATCGGCCAGGATCAGCGGCGAATGGAAACAAACTATCGGCCGCACTATTGCGGTTTCCGCAGCTCATGATGGCCCTGAACTGGCGCTGGTAAAGTTTGAATTGCACAACGTACATTCAGCTGTACGAATAATTGTAAATACCTGATTGTAAAACCTTCAGGAAATGTGGGGCCGCGATTTAAAACACCAGGAAACTAATTCTTCTCTTCCCCAATTCCTTTCACAAAATCAAACAGCAGCCTTACCCCAACGCCTGTTCCTCCTGCAGTGCGGTAACTATCGCGTTTATCCAGAAACGACGGGCCTGCAATATCGAGATGTATCCACGGATAATCAGTAAAATGCTCTAAAAACTTACCGGCTGTTATTGCACCTGCAAATTTGCCGCCGATATTTTTAAGATCAGCGATTTCCGACTTTATTAATTCCGCATAATCATCCCAAAACGGAAATTCCGCAATCCGCTCACAAACAATGAATCCTGAACGTTTTAACTGCCCGAAATGATTTTCAGCGCCGGCATGCATTCCGGCAATTCCGAAACGTCCTAAAGCAGCTTCGGCAGCCCCGGTTAAAGTAGCAACATCAATCACCAGCAGCGGGTTGTATTTTTTCGCGTAAGTGAGTGCATCAGCAAGTATCAGGCGGCCTTCGGCATCCGTGTTTAGCACTTCAACGGTGGTGCCATCCATCATAGTAATAATGTCGCCGGGCACATATGCGTTGCCGTCGGGGCGGTTATCAGTTGCCGGAACAAGCGCAATTACATGAACCGGTAATTTGGCAAGGGCAATAGCATAAAGTGCCGAAGCAACAGCTGCTGCTCCCGACATATCGCATTTCATGGTGTCCATGGAAGCACTGGGCTTCAGGCTCAGTCCACCGGTATCGTAAACAACGCCTTTGCCGATAAATACAATGGGTTGTGAATTAACTGCGTTTTCAGGTTTGTATTCCAGGATGCTGAAAGTCGGCGGATCGATACTGCCCAGGTTAACGGCAAGCAGTCCTCCCATTTTCAGCGCTTCGATCTTTTGCTTGTTTAAAATTTCGATTTTTATTCCGGCTTCATGCGACATCGTTTCGAATTCAGCAGCAAGTTTTTCAGCATTCAATGCCGAAAGGGGTTCGTTTATCATCGACCGGCAGGTATAAACTGCTTTGCAGAGAATGTGCAGCTCGGTAATTTGTGTTTCGTCAATTCCATCGCTCAAAATTTCAATCTTTTTGAGTTTCGATTCTTTCTCTTCGCGATCCTTGCGGTATTTTAAAAACTGGTAGTTGCCAAG
>CAZBZA010000399.1:0-3601 GCA_964495865.1 uncultured Lentimicrobiaceae bacterium | reverse complement strand
GCTTTAAACATATGGTTTACGGGCTGCGCTACTATTTCCGACTGATGGGCTTGAACAAAAATGCCATTGCGCTGCCTTCGTTGAAAAAAGAAACCAAACTGCCGGTTATCCTTAACGCCAGTGAACTGAAAGCGCTTTTTGCGGCTCCTCAATTACTGAAACATCGTATCGTGCTTACACTTACTTATTCGGCAGGCCTGCGCGGACAGGAAGTTATTAACCTGAAAATATCCGATGTTGACTTCGAACGCAAAACCATCCATATCCGACAGAGCAAATACAAGAAAGATCGTATTGTTCCGCTTGCCGACAGCATGGCCCTGGGTTTGAAAAAGTACCTGCAAGCCGAAAATCCGCACATCTGGTTGTTTAATGGCAAAGAACCCGATGGACGCTACAGCACAAAAGGCCTTTCGTGGGTGATGCGCGAAAGCCTAAAAAAAACTTCCATCACCAAAGATGTTAATCTGCATTCGCTCCGCCACAGCTATGCCACTCACCTGCTTGAACAGGGAATAAACATTGTAACTCTCAAAGAGTTGCTGGGGCACGCACAGATTACTACTACCATGATTTATCTGCATGTTGCGCAATTACCGCTTATGAAACCTCATAGCCCGCTCGACAGGCTGTATAGTTTTAACAGGCATTGAAAACAAGGTTTGAGCTGGCCGATGTGGTAAGGCTGTTCGGAAATCAACTCAATGGCGCGGATAAGCTTAATGCACGGCAGATAAAAGTGCTTAACAGCATTGTAAATTGCCGCACTGCTGCCTTAGGCGGGCACGAGGAAGCCTGCGATAGCTGTGGATCGGTGCGCTACAGTTACAACAGCTGCGGCGACCGCCACTGTCCCAAATGCCAGGCGGCTAAACAAGCTTTCTGGATTGATGATCTGGCGCACAATACTTTGCCTATTAAACATTTTCATGTCGTGTTCACCGCGCCACACCACTTAAACCCGCTTTGTCTGCACAACCCGGGGATGTATTACGAACTGCTTTTTTCGGCAGTTTGGCATACTCTGCGATTGTTCGGATATACACATTATGGTATCGAAAGCGGGGCGGTGGCGGTGCTACATACCTGGGGGCAAAATCTTACGTTGCATCCACACATTCACTGCATTGTGCCGGCTGCCGGTTATACGCTGGATGGAAAATGGAAGCCTGTCGGTAATCAGGGCAATTATCTGTACCCGGTACATCAGTTGAGCGCCGCGTTTAAAGGAAAGTTTCTGGATAGTCTTAAGCGGGCTTTGCGAAAACAAAACGAACTTTCGCTGTTCTACAACCAGTTGCAGCAGACGTACAAAACAAAGTGGGTGGTACATTGCGAACCTTCGCTGGCCGGAGCCGAACATGTGGTGAAATACCTGGGGCAATACACACACCGTGTTGCCATCACTAACCAGCGTATCCTTAACATTGCTGATGGCAAAGTAACCTTTTTGGCTAAAGACTACCGCGATGGTGCTGCCCGCAAACCGGTCACCCTCGATGGGGCGGAGTTCCTGCGCCGTTTTACCATGCATATACTGCCCAGGCAGTTTGTGCGCATACGCCGCTTTGGAATTTATAACCATACTGCCAAACGCAATCTTGCCTTACAGTTTTGCGAACCGGATAAAACCATTGATGCGGTTATAAAAAAACAACAACCTGCGGAAACAAACCTTGAACGCTTCGAAAGGCTTACAGGTATAAACCCTTGTGTATGCCCAACATGCAAGAAAGGTAAAATGGTGGCTATACGTGTGCTGCCTCGCATCCGTTCGCCCGATGTGCTGCTTCACTATCAGCCAACCGTACTTATTTAATGTTGTTGAAAAATCGACTTGCTTAGCGAACAGGGATTGCTATGCCTTGAAGCAGGCAAAAATCAGTAAATCAGGCCTTTTGCCGTATTAAAAACTATATTTATTTCCAGTATTCAGCTTTAAAACAGGATTTTTCCGGAATACTCCGCTGATTTTTTCCTTTCCAAAAACACAGAAAACAGTCGCAAAAAACATAGAGAATCCGCCTTCCACTGGGATGTAGTTCAACCTGGAATAATCGCTGGGTCGTGCCGACCGCTCATATTCCTATTTATTATGGGCAGGTTTTCATCATTCTGATTAATCAATAATGAATCAATTTTATTATTTCTTGACGAATTCCGAGGCTTATTTTTGCAATATACATGCCTGGTGGTAATTCATCAGCTTCAAATTTAAATTCTCCCATCGCTGGTATTTTAGTTTCACTAATAATTTCACCAACTGAATTGAGAAAAGTGATCTGCAATGGTTGGTTGTGAAATGATTTTATATTCGTATAGTCAGAAAAGGGGTTGGGATAACATTTTAATAGAGAGCTTTCTAATAATTGTTGCTTATCAATACCAGTAAATATTACATCATTACTTCTATATACTTCATTCCCAGAAATAAGTAACAATCTACCAAAAGTATCAACATCAAATTTTCTTGCATCATTATACACTAAACCACCGTTTTCAAAACGAGTATATGAATCGCCTCCATCGTCAG
Source organism: uncultured Lentimicrobiaceae bacterium (assembly GCA_964495865.1). GTDB lineage: Bacteria > Bacteroidota > Bacteroidia > Bacteroidales > UBA4417 > UBA4417. The sequence continues at coordinate 1,068 of CAZBZA010000399.1, read as the reverse complement.
ATACCCTTACCCCTAAAGTTTCCGATGACAGAAATATTTTGTCATCGGGAGCAACTATTATATCATATGGTATTGGTGATGGGATGTGTTCCCAAGATAATGTATTAAAATCATAACGACTTATGCCATATCCTCCAACTATGAGTCTGTTTTCATTATCAAATACAAGTGAGTGATAATTCTCATCGTTGATTGACTCAAGCATTACAGTCCATGTTTTACCATAATCAACAGACTGATATACAGCTGATTTTCGATAACCACTAAACCAAGTTACAAAGCTGGACGCATAAATGATGTTATTCTTACCAAAACAAATATCAGAAATATGCTCTTGGTAATTTGTATGATATAAATCCAAGACTATTTCCCAGCTTTCACCTTTGTTCGCTGAACGCAGGATTCCCTGGTCATATTCTCCACCAACAAGTATAACACTATCATACCCACACTCAGAAACATATCTATCATATGCATAAATAGATTGATATTCAATATTTTGCCAGTTATCCCCATAATCGTTTGACCTATAAATATCACCAGAAGTAGTTGCAAAAAGTGTATTGTCTTTATCGCAAGCAATAGATTTGGTATAAAAATCTGTCATGCCATTCACCTTCCTTACCCATGTTTCACCATTATCATCACTACGAAATACTCCTGCATGACTATTATTAAAATCTGTTGTTGCAAGGTAAATTCTGCCTTGTGAATCAAGCACAATATCATGAATAATTACACTATCATTGTTACTGATAATTTGCCAGAAATCCTGGCTATACAATAATTGTGTATTCAATAAAAAGAACCAAGTGAAAATAGTAAGATGTGCAGCCAGAGTGTTAAATTGATGCTTAAAACATAAATTGATTAAAGAAATTTGCATAAGTTTTAAAGTAAGATTTTTCATAACGGTTTGGTTTAAATTTTGACCAAAAAAAACTGAAGTAGTAATATGTTAAATGTTCAAACTTGTTTAAATTGTTGTATATCAGTATTATAAACTTGCCCATAACGGATGAGGCTATGACAAGTAGCGGATTGCGTGGTACTTAGCTGTCAACGAAC
>CAZBZA010000398.1:0-3603 GCA_964495865.1 uncultured Lentimicrobiaceae bacterium | reverse complement strand
TAATACTTATGTTGATTTTGGTTCGCTGTATTTACATCTGCTGAATTTAACCCAAGATACACAGTTTCTGACAGATCATTTACAGTAAACATTATCCTGTAATCGGCATCAGCATTTAATTGTCCGAATGTTGAATACGAATTTTGTACTGCAGGGTTATTATTATGCGATAAATACAATTTCCCGGCGGCATCCGGGCGTTTTGCAGCAGGTACAAGTTGTTTGGTTCCTTCAGCAAACCCATTTCCCGAAAGGATCAGAGCGCACAGAACCTGGATAAGAAGTATATTTTTTAAGTTCCTTTTCACGAAATAAAAAGCACATTTCAAATTTCCTGTTTCAGTAACAGAAAATGTTAAGCAATCATCATTTAATGCTAACAATGACCAACAGCAAAGTTACCATTTAAAATGCTCGAAACTGCACTCAGAGTAAAATCCGCTTGATTTCCATTGGATCTATTACCAATTTTGTGGGTAGAAATATTTTGTCGGAAGTCAGAAGACGGGAGTCGGAAGACGCGCATAGAAATAATTGTCCTTTATGAATGTCAGTTTTGATGGCAATTAACTTTATTTGACATGGTTTCCATTTTAAGAAGCAGAATCATTTATTAACGATACTTCGGTCTTCCGACTTCGGACTTCTGGCCTCTAAAATGAAACCACAATTATTCAATCTCAAATACTTTATTATGTAATTTTGCACCAAACACCCTACCTATGAAAAAGTTGTTTTTTTCGCTGATACTTATCATCCTTTTCTCTGCATCATTTGCACAAAAAGGTTCATTAAGAGCATATCTTTCGCATGCTGCATTTTATGTTCCCGAGCAGGGTCCATTTATCGAAACTTATCTTTCGATACTGGGCAGTAGCGTTCAGTTTGTTAAAACGGAAAACGGAAAATTCCAGGGAACGGTACTTGTAACTATGCTATTCAGCCAGAACGACAGCATCAAACAATTCAGCAAATACGAACTCAACACTGCCGAAATTGATGATACTACGCACATTAATTTCGTGCTTTTCGACCAGCAACGCATTTTACTACCGTCGGGAGAATATGATTTTGAACTTATTATTGCAGATAAAAATCTGGATCTGCCGCCTTTCAGGGCAAAAGATAAAGTAACTATAAACTTTAACTCTTCGGATATAGCTATTTCGGACATCGAATTGATAGAATCTTTTTCGCAAGCTAGTGAGACTTCCGAAATGGCTAAAAGCGGTTATGATTTTATACCTTATCAGGATATTTACTATCCGCAAAGTATAAATAAAATTGCATTTTATGCCGAAATATACAACACAGCGAAGGTATTTGGAGAAGAATCACAGTTTGTAATTGCTACTTCTATTCAAGATCTTGAGACCGGCATTCCAATCGAAAGCCACTTCAGAATAAAGCGGGAAACCAGCAATCACGTAAATGTAATTTTTAACGAATTCGATATTTCACAACTACCTTCCGGAAATTACAACCTTGTGATTTCGGTTCGCGATAAGGAGAACAAGGAAATAACATCTCAGAGCATTTTCATACAGCGTTCGAATCCGGGAGTAAAATTCAACACCAATTCCATTCAAAATTTAGCTACCGACAATAGTTTCGTTTCCAGGATGAATAATGCCGATAGCTTACGCGAATATATCAGGATGTGTGGGCCAATAGCATCGGCCAATGAGAAATTATTTATGATGAGCAATCTCAGAACTGGCGATACGAAAATATTGCAGCAGTTTTTTCTGAGTTTCTGGCAAAATCGTAGTGCTGTCGACCCCGAACGTGCCTGGCTGAAATATTATGGAACCGTACTGGGAGTTGAGCAGGAATTTGGTTCAACCAATAAAAAAGGATACGAAACGGATCGGGGAAGGGTTTACCTGCAATACGGTTCGCCTAATCAGCGGATTATTGAACCTTACAGTGCAAGTACACTGCCTTACGAAATATGGCAATATTATAAATACAACAAACAAACGGATATCAAGTTTGTGTTTTTTACTCCCGATCGTTCCATCAACGATTATATTCTGGCGCATTCCACAGCCATAGGAGAAGTGAAAAATGTAAACTGGCAGTACGAAATCAGAGGCCTGCCTAGTCCGCTCGATACTGATAACTCATTATACAAAAGGCCTTACGAGATAAATTCGTTTGGTGAACAATCAGGCGAGTTTTTTAACAATCCCAGATAAAATAGCCATGATTGGAATGAACCAATAACCACTGGCTGCATCAGGAGCAGGTAGGGAAGATGATATTATGATCAATCTGGAGTATACCCTGCCAGCATCGGGTATGCATGTGTCCCGTAAAAAATACTTGCTGAACAAGCATTAGTGCCACTGAAATTAAGCAATGAATTAATAAATAATCACGTATGAAATTTTTATATCTGTTATTTCGAATAATGGCACGGTTAATTAGCTGGCTTCCTTTCCGATTGCTTGCTTTGTTTTCGGGTTTGCTGTCGTTTTTACTTTGCCATGTTATCAAATACCGAAAAAAAGTAATTGTAGGTAACCTTCAGAATTCGTTTCCGGAAAAGAATGCACATGAAATCAGGAAACTGACAAATGAATTTTACAAAAACCTCGCCGATTTAGTTTTTGAGATTATGAAACTTGAAAGCCTTTCTAAAAAAGAGCTTCTGAGAAGAGTAACAGTTGAAGGCCAGGATGTTCTGGATCGTTTGAGTGTAAAAAAACAAGGTGTGGTAGTGGTGATGAGTCACAGCGGAAACTGGGAATGGATAAGCCAAAGGGTATGTTTTTCGGGTGTTGGATTTGAAAATGTCGGTGTTGTAGCTATGGAAATGAGCAGTGCACTATTTGAAAAATATTTCACTCAGATCAGACTCAGGCTGCAAAAAGGGATTGCTGAAATAATTCCGTTTACACAAACTGCAAAATACCTGGCTTCCAGACGCCATAAGGCAAGCATGATAATTGCAATTGCCGATCAATCGCCTCATAAGGATCAGATTCAGTACCGGACAACTTTTCTGAATCAGATTACACCTGTTTTTCTGGGTCCCGAACGGATTGCGCGAACGCTAAACTATGCAGTTGTTTTTTGCCATGTGCAACACACCGGGCATGGATACTATAAAGCTGTATTTGAACTGATTACAGATACACCACAGGATACGCCAACATATTTCATCACCGAAAAACATGTAAAAATGCTCGAAAATGATATTATTGCTGAGCCTGCCACATGGCTTTGGTCGCACCGCAGGTGGAAATATTAAGATTATCTATCTTCCTTAGCTATAACAGGATAGTAATTCAAATTGAAAAAATGCGTAAAGTGATCCTTAATTAATAACTGTCTTGTAAATTATCTCTAATTTAGCCATCGTTATAAGACACAAATTGTTTTAAAACTTATAGTATAAATTAGTAATCACAATCAACTATTTATCTGGCTTGGCACACATCGCAGTAGTTATTTTGAACTGGAACGGCAGAGAGTTTTTACGAAAATTTCTTCCGTCGGTGCTTGCCAACAGCAAGGATATTGCTGAAGTGATTGTTGCTGATAACGCATCTACCGATAGTTCCATAGAGTTTTTGCAGGATAATTTCCCCGATG